>NZ_CAWUDN010000002.1:0-169009 GCF_963920915.1 Nostoc sp. PCC 9305 | reverse complement strand
GGGACTTTGAGAGCTTTTTGCCCCCCAATTTATCGGGGGGTTGGGGGGATCAAAACTAGAAACTATGACCAAAAAGCTCAATAATAGCGATTTCCATCTACCCTACAATCCAAAGCTTGTGGAAAGAGCAAAAGAACTTTGCAAAAACATGAATCCAGCAGAAAAGAAGCTTTGGTATGGATATCTGAGAACTTTTCAATTTCGTGTTTTAAAACAACGGACGATTAATCATTTCATCGTTTATTTTTACTGTCCCATTTTAAAAGTAGTGATAGAAATTGATGGGGGTAGTCATTTTACAGATCAAGGTCAAGATTATGACATGGAGAGAACTCATATTCTGGAGGGCTATGGTTTAAAGGTTCTCAGGTTTACAAATAGCCAAGTTTTAAATCAGTTTGATAGTGTGTGTGAGCAGATACAGGGTTTGATCCCCCCTAACCCCCCGATAAATTGGGGGGAAATTGTAGTTTAGTTTTTTTACAGCAGCGATCGCCTTCTAACCCCCATTATCTAACCTCAGAACTCGAAGGTTGCACTTCAGAGGTTAAAGAATCGAGGTAGGAGTTTAGAATTTAAGTTACAAGAGATATAGATTACTGGCACAAGGGTTAGGCAATGAGTGAAACTCAGACCCAGTTACCGACAGATATGGGGATTCTAGCGACAGGTTTAGACACAACCACCTTTCGTAAAACTGGTGTTCAGGATTGTCAGCCCGATATAGCGTATTACCTTAGAGAACGCGCCCAAACTATCCCAGCAGATACAGGAATTGTCAACCTCGATCGCTATTCTGCACCAGATTTAGTGATTGAGATTGCGAAAACATCTCTGTTGGATGACTTAGGTACAAAGCGATGTCTGGCGACAAGCCGCTTCGCGTCTACGCTCTATGAAGAATTAGGTATTGCTGAATACTGGGTAGTGGATGTGACGAATGCTCAAATCATCGCTTATGCGATCGCAGATCGAGGCAGTAAACGTATTCAAGAATCACAGGTATTGCCTAGATTGATAATTGCAATTTTAGAAGAAGCCTTACGCCGAAGTCGTGAAATAAGTCAGTCTGAAGTTTGCGCTTGGTTACTAAGCCAGTTTCAGCAAAATGAGGGTTGAACTTTGGCAGTTTGGAGCATTGTTAATTACTCACAACTTTCATCAGATTTACGATTGGATTCCGAGTATTATCAGCCTGAGTATCTATTTCAGGAGAAGAAAATCTTAAATCTTCATCCAAGATACTTACAAAATTTAGCAATTTTTAGATATGCGTCTATTCCGAGAAAAAGAATGGTTATTTAGCCTACTGGTAATATCTCTATTTCTATGGCTGATATTTTTAGGAAACTCCCCTTTGCGAGATTGGGATGAAGGTACTGTGGCACAGGTTGCCCGTGAAATTTGGCGTGCCCCATTTGGTTCAATGCATTGGCTTTACCCCACTTTGGGAGGAGAACCCTATCATAATAAGCCACCCCTGATGCACTTATTAATTGCTTGGACTTACTCGATCGCAGGCGTGAATGAATGGACAACACGTCTACCGGGTGCAGTGTTAACTGCTTTGGGAGTGCCTTTGCTTTACTTGGTGGGATGTTTGCTTTTTAACCAAAGTTTACCAGCTCTGTTTAGCGCTTTAGTTTACCTGACAATGTTGCCTGTGCTACGTCATGGAAGGCTCGCAATGCTAGATGGTACAACTATTACCTTTTTCTTGCTGCTGTTATTTTGTTTGCTAAAAGCACGTCAGAATCGTCGGTATGCTTTAGGTGTGGGATTTTGTCTAGGGTTAATCACTCTCACGAAAGGGATGATAGTTTTACCGCTAGGAGCGATCGCTTTTTTATTCCTGATTGCAGATCGGCATTTTGCTTTGTTAACAAGCCCCTATTTATTAATGGGAATGTTTATAGGAAATGCACCTGCGATCGCTTGGTTTGTCGCTCAATGGCAACATTATGGCGAAACTTTCTTCCAAGTGAACTTTCAAACACAAACCTTTGATCGCCTGACACAATCTGTTGAAGGTCATAGTGGCCCACCCTGGTACTATTTAATTGAGTTAATTAAGTATAGTTTTCCCTGGCTATTATTTTTACCAGGAGGTTTTTATCTAGCTTGGAAAAAACGTCATACTTCCTGGGGTAGTGTAGTTATTATTGGCACAATTATTTACTTAGTAACTATCTCTTTAATGAGAACTAAGCTCCCGTGGTATGTTATGCCTGTATATCCATTTTTAGCTTTGGCGATTGGTGCTAAACTTAGCGACATTTGGCAGTATGGTCATTTTAAGGTGCGAAGTTTGACAATATTTTTGGCTATTATCGCCATTGCTGGTTTAGGAGGTTGTGTTTACTTTATTCTTGCCAAGAAAGAACCTAGTCTCATAGTCATGAGCCTTGTTTTGGCAATAAGTATGAGCATCGCAGTATGGTTAATTAGACAACGCGATCGCAACTTTATTCCAGTGTTATTTTCTGGGATGTACTTAGTTTTAGCACTGTTAATGAGTTCGCAATCATGGATTTGGGAATTAAAGGAAGCTTTTCCAGTTAAACCAGTAGCAGAATTAATTCGAGCAAATGTTTCAACAGGAACACAAATTTATACTTCTTTTGCTTATGGGCGTCCTAGTTTAAACTTTTACTGTGATTGCAAGGTAACTCCTGCACCTGTGCCCACTTTACAACAAGTGTTATCTAATAAATCTTATTTACTGTTAGACAATGGGACTTTACAGCAAATCAATTTAACTGGTAGTAAAATTATCGGTTCGGCTCAAGGATTTACACTGATTTCACCATAAGTTAAATATGTAATACCAATTCTTTATGAAGCTGCATATAATTCGATCCCCCCTAGCCCCCCTTAATAAGCAGGGTGGTTTCATACAAAGAAAGAAAAAACCTTTTGAATTTGATTGGCTAAAGCACGTTGAGCTTGAGGGATAGTGCGAAAACCAAGAAATCTGGCAAGAGTGATGAAAAAATTATGTAAGATTGCCCAGTTAACTGGAGCATTACCACCTCTTCGCAGTGGAAAGTCTTCTGAAAAAGTCACATCGCGAACCCAATGGAGTCGGTTTTCAATTCCCCAATGTTTCTGGGTGTCGGTTAAAGCATCTTTAGCCGACATGATCTGACTACAAATATAGAACTGACGCTCTTGAAATGATTGACCATCACGGATGCCAGAACGTTCAACTTGGACAAAAGTTTTAAGTCCAGCCCACTGACTTTGTAATTTTTCTGGAGCCGCGAATACCTTACAACAACGCAAAACTTTGCGATGCCTGCGGCGGGCTACGCCTACGCCACTTCACTAATTTTTTTGTTGGACATTGGTTGCATCTTGAGTACAATGCCCCGTTCATGACTATAAACTGATACTGTACTGATAAAGTTTTGGTAGGACTGACTGTAATCTGTGACTGTGCAACGAATGCCTTTACCATCTATTGCCAAACGTTCTCCTGGTATTGGTGGAACAAAAACCGATGCCCAATTAAAAAATCAAGTCGGTAAATGGTTGAAAATCTACTGTTTTCAGTACTCGTCGAAATGTTGAATAGGATGGAAAGTTGATTGTCACATCTAGGTTTAACAGTTCAATCAAGCTCTGCCTGTGTATACGGGTAAAATCTTCGAGTGGTCGGTAGCCCCAATATCCTGTCATTGCTCCCAGCAATATTAGTAACAATACTAACCATAATTCATGTCTTCGTCCCCGGATGTGCCTATAGTCTGGGACTTGCTGCAATTGTTCGACGAGATTCATACTTGTTAGTTATCCATTTTTATTCACCCTCTACAAACCATTATTATTTTTCTCTCGTTGTATGAAACCACCCTGCCCAACCTCCCTTAATAAGGGGGGGCAAAAAGCTCTCAAAGTCCCCCTTTTTAAGGGGGACTTAGGGGGATCTACGACGATTTTGGTTTTCTAGAAAGATGTGTGTACACCGTAGCTTGTGAAGGGGGGAAACAATAAAATCTAGTTCCCTCCCCAATACATACGGGGAGGGTTAGGGTGGGGTAAAACCCTGGTTAATCTAGCTATTTCAGACTTGTGTGTACACCGTAGCCGCTTGCGGGGAGGGGTTGGGGGTGGGGTTTTAGCGACTTTTGCAAGAGGTCTATTTATTATTAAGAGTGAAGCAAACATTATATAAAAGTCAAAAGCATTGCTAGGGCTGGCTACAACTAAGGGACAATTATAAAGAAATGTAAATATTTTCCAGAGGCAGCATAAATTACGCATTTTATCCCGATAAATCTATGGAAGAAAAGGTATATTCCTATCGATAATGTTCATACAGAATTAGTCGGTATCATGTACCCCAGTAAATCAAAAAGTTCTAGCCTGTAAAAATCCTGCCCTGTACATTAAACGTCTAGACATAACTTATTTGGTTATGTCTTTTTTGTTGTCGTTAGTCTCAAAACGTTGAATTTCAATCAAATAACCATCAAGATCGCGGAAAAAACAATGGTAAATATTGTACTTTTCATTTAGTGTCGGTGGCTTTTCAAATTCGACGCCACGTTCTTTGAGATATTCAAACCATTCATCCACCTGCTGTGTTACGAGGGTAAAAATAACACTTGAGTGTTTATCGGTTGGAGGACTTAATTTTTCGCTTGCTTGACACAATCCTAAGTATCCAGAACCACTAATAGTATAAATTCGGCAGGTTCCTTGGTCAAGCCATAACTCTAAACCTAGCTTTTGCTCGTAGAATTCTGTAGATGCATTGAGATTATGGGTAGACAAGAAGGTAATTTGCTGGTCTATTTGCGGATGAGTAGACATAAAACACATTTGAGTATATACCCTAACGACATCGGGCGATCGCAGATGTAAAAATTGATTGATGTTAGAAACCTGTTACTGCTCCAGAATGCCTTAAGTGCATCTGGAGTTTCTTTTTGGAAAAAGCCATAAAAATTTTCCCAATCATCCTGATATGGCAATACATGGCTGAATAAGGATGCATACTGAATTATCTATATTTAACACGGGCATCACTTATTGATGTACCCTTCCTACCAAACAACTCTCGCAAAACAGCTTCAGATTATCTGGGGCTGTTTTGCGTTACTTCTCACAGAGAAGGAATGTAAACAAGAATCCTCAAACACTTTTATCTACATTTGAGTGTATACCCGGATGACGTAGGATTCTCTCAGGGTGAAAATTTGGTATAGGTAAATGCGTATCTTTCCTGACTCCAGATTTGTCACAAACATTTCTGGAGTTTTTTCATTACTGGAGTTTGAAATCAGCAATTTAGTCTAAATTCAAGTGAATATTTGATTTTGATTATGAACACGCATATTATAGCTGTGCAGTAAAATAAATATAAATTAGGAATTTTTATAAAAATTACTAAGAAAGTATGGAAATCTCAAATTCTACTCCTCAGAGAGACATACCACAGGTACAAGCTTCGCAAACACTTGTACAAGCTAAGAGTATCAGCCGTCGGGAGTTTATGAAATTGTCATTAGAAGAACGGCGATGCGGAAGCACAGGCTGAGTTAATGTTATTACATTACGAGCAAGATAAAGAATGGCAGGAATTACACACAGGAGAATTGATTGATTATTTATTTTACTTATAAGCAAGGTTATCTGGCTTACTGCTTTTGAGCCGACATCGGGAGCATAAATAACAAAAGTCTGCCCTATTTTTAAAGTAATTTTAAAAAACTATTATCATCGTCATCATCGTCTTTATCTTTCCAAAAATTAAACGTATCCTCTATACTTTTATGTATAGAGTTTTTACTTGATTCTACCGATTTAATGACATTTATTAGGTTCTTAGACAAACCATCAGCGACAGCAACACCATTATCTCCTATGATTTCTTTAGCCTTATCCACTTGAGGACTAATTGGTTTACCTGTCTTACAATAATGTGCAAAATGCTCACAGTTATTATAAAAAATATTGTAGTCTTTCTCTCCTAATCTTCGTTTTGCTCTCATGAATACAACTAGTGGAGAATCAGATTTATCATATTTCTTAATATAGATTTTTCTATTTTTAGCAAACTCATTCATGGAAACCCAGAGAATTATTCCGTCCTTCCCGTGTTTATAATTATTTTGATAATGAATAACAGTGTCATTACCACAATCAATTCCATGATGATAGGGAGATTTACTATTATTATAAATACTACAGTATATGTGATCTCCTTGTGCCATTATTGATCTCCAGATATAACTATACATTTTAAAATATTTAGGCACATTTTATTAAACGTGTTATTTATTTGTCAGTAGTAAAAACCCTAAAAATTTTGTATAAAGTCAGAACCAAATCTTTAAGTAGAAATTTTTTAAACACTAGAATTTTATCTAAGTAAATACTGAGCAATTTCAAGAAATAAACATGATAATTTATATAAATAAATTTACAAAGTATGAAATAAATAAAAAGTGCGATCGCACCTATCCTTATTGATTAGACTCAGAAAAAAAATAGTTAAGCGATCGCACTTCCAATTTTGACTAAATCAAAGTGCGATCGCAGTAAATATAAATGTTTATTTCGTTGTATACGTCACAAAAATATCCTTTTTCATTTCAACTTCTGCTGGGGCATCTGGATTATAAGCTGGTGATAATAAAAAACTAGCAAATGACGGTAAAGGAACTCCAGTTTTAGAACTACATGAGGGATAAAATAATGTATAAAATGGCTCGGCGACAGAGGGTGTACCAAGTTTAACTTCCATCGCAGTTGCTAAAGCCTGAGCGCGGCTTTGAGCATCTTTCATCGCTGATTGATAAACTGAACTCTGCAAAGCCTGACAGTCATTTACTGCGTACTCAACACCCACACTCTTGACAGAAAGGTTTTCAATTTGGCTTGTGGACTTGTTCGCTGTAGCAACAATTTCCTGGACGCGATCGCGTGTTGGTTTTTCCAGTCTCACCAATATCTTGGCGTTATTTTCACTGGCATTAGGGTTAATTTGCACTTGAATTTTATCAGCCTTAATACCTTTAGCAACTAAGCTATCTACTACAGGCTGAAGAGTTGCTTTAGTTGGGGATTTTTTGTTTGGTAAAGGTTCTGCTACTGTTTTGTAATTCAAAAGTAGAGTTGGTGAGGCAGCCCGGTCTTGTTGTTCCAACAAAGAGGGACTGCCGTTCGCCCTTGGCGTGCCGGAGGCATACCCGGAGGGTGAGGATATGCGACGGGTTTCGGGTAGAGATGATGGTTGCGTTTGTAACTCATCATTGCTACTTCCACTACTTCCACTACTGAATACCAACTCAATATCCGCTGTATCTGCTGGCACTCTCACTACTCCTTGACCGATTACCATTAATGAATGGCGATCGCTTGCTGGTGGGTAAAACAATTGGGCATTAGTGACTTTAGGTGTTAATCCTCCTACCCCGACAGTTACGGAAATACTTAGCATTAGAGCAGTTATTTTTCTCATATCCTAGGAATATCTTTTGAACTTAGTGATTGTCAAAGTTTACACCTCAATAGGAATATACTTAAAAAAATCTTGAGCTAATCCCACAGCCTTTAGTCGTGGGATTAGCTCAAAAATTCAAAATTCACTGCGGGCGTTATGATATCTCAGCAGAGAGCCAAATCTAGTTAGAACTATTAGCCAAACCAGTGAGAGGGTTCACAAGCTGGCTGAGCTGTTTCACAAACACGATGGCTAATCCAATCTGACTTTTCTTGAACGATTAAACAAATGCCTTGGTGAATCAAATTCTGTAAATGTAGTTGCTGCTCTAAGGGTTTACGAGGCAATTTGTAATAAGCCAAGCTTCCTTGTTCAGCCTCCGCTAGCGGAATCTGTTCGTCAGACATGACGCTGTAAAAGGAGGGAATGCGGTTGAGGACGAAAGTAATTAGCTCTTGGCGTAAGTCAGGAATCGCAAAGGCTTGTTGATATGGATGGGATGGATATGTATTCAAAATACTTTCAATTTCTCCCACTATTGATTGTTGTGTGAAATTGACTACCGTTTTCATGGTTTTTAAACTCCTTTTTTAATCAAGTCAATGCTTGGTGGAGAGAATAACTTTTTTAGATGGCAACGTCGTGATGACAATCAGTTAAAAATAACTCAACTTACAGATGCAATCAACCCCGAAACTAGCCTCTTATCTTGGTACAATCTCAGACATTTGGCTTTGCTTATTTTAGTTAAAGTTTATACTGTCTCACAGCATGACTTATTAAAACAGCGTCCAATAAGCTGGTAATTTACCGACATTTTATATTTATAATCCTAATTATTTCAAATTTCTGCCTTTTTGGTAGAAATCTACATAAAATGCAGCATAAAGACTAGGGGATCAAGATTAACAGCAATAAAACTACTTGAATTAGGAACAAGTTTTTCATGAAGTTAAGCTTTTTGGGTAATTGGCATCACTTTTTAGGTTCGCAGCAAAATTTGCTATTTCATCTAAAAAAATTATTTGTTGCACTTTGATTTAGTCAGTCGAAAAAATAGCGACTCACGATAGTGCAGGATCAGTCTAGCGACAGATGAAATGATCGGGCAAAAACGTTTAAAAAGTTCACATTATCAAAAGATAGATGAAGTAACTGATTGTTAATTTCATCAGCCGCAGCTAATGCAGAAAGCATCGCACCTTCGACAAGATTCCCGCCACACCAATCACCACAGCAAACTAAAGGTAAGGAAGTTCCAGCAGACAAAAAAGCTTCGTGCCAAAAACGGCTAGGAAAGGCATAACGCCAACGATGTACTTGCATCCATTCGGGAGTATTCAGCCAAGGAAGGGACAGAGATTCAGCTGCTCGTTGTAACATATACTGTCCGGCAGGTTGTAAATCCTGTGATTCTAAATGACGTTGGGCAAAATCAGCGCTACTTTGCACCACAAAATGTGGTTGTTGAGTGTTAGGACGCTTGCTACTGTCCAAACCAATCCATGCTAAATCAGCATCATCCACAAAAGTTAGGGCTTTCCACTGAGGGAGGGGTTGGGATGTAGAAGGATATCCCGCGATCGCACTAATCGAAGGATAAAATTCTACAGAACGCAAGTTATCAAGAAAGGCTGCATCCAATACACTCTCACCCAAAGATTCTAATAACATCACAGCTTGGGGTGCAGGAATAGCGACGACTATAGCTTTTGCAGTTAATTCCTCGTTACTAGATTCGAGAGTCAGACGCCAGCTATCTTCGGGAGTTGGTGTAATAGCAATGACACGCTGATTCAGTAATATTTCTAAACCTGGGGCGAGGGATTTAGCGATCGCACTCATTCCCCCAGGTGCAACATAACGCGGACTGCGGTTTTTTGGTTCAGATAAAGGAGCATCTGCTGTGAGTTCGTAAACCTCCTCTGTCCAAACTTCGAGGATATGGCGATCGCGCAATATCTCCACAAAACGTCTAAATAATTCACCCTTTGGCTTCAGGTAACAAGCCCCATGATCTGCCAAAGTTCCATGCAAGCGGCGTGTAGCTAGTCTTCCTCCCAAACCGCGCGACTTTTCTACCACTACCACCGAATATCCAGCTTGACTTAACTGCTGGGCACAGACTAAACCTGCAATTCCGGCACCAATCACTGCAATATCAGTCATGAGTCAATAGTCCTTAGTTAGTTATTGGTCATTAGTTATTATCAAAGGACTAAATTACTACTAATGACTGCTGAAAGCTAATAGTAGAATAAGGTACAGAAAGCTGCACGGAAGGGAGGAAGGGAAATTGGATGAAATGAGGGCGGCGCTAGAGTTAGCGACCGAAGAAGAATTGCAAGACTTAACGGCAATTCTATTTAGTCGTAAGTTCAATCCCTTAGACTATGTACACACACCCGAACCCATCGAAGTTCAAAGCCAAGACCGCAAAGCTTGGTTAGATGCACTAGAGGGACGCTTTCGTTTTTTGGCGGCAGATGGGGTGACAGTATTACGGGGACGTACAGGGCAAGTAACTTACCGACAAGCGTTAGTTCAAGTATGTAAGTATCTAAAAATTCCCTATTCTCATCAGCTAGCAACTATTGATTTAGAAGCAGAAGTATTTTTGCATCTACTAGGACAGGTGTGGAAAAAATTACCGGAACAAGAAAAGCAAAAATTAACTGTACAGGTGCAGCGTCAGCTGCTCAAATCAGAACTAAAACAACCCTTACCACTTTTATTGCAACGTGACCCCTTGGGTTTACTTTTCAAAGGTGGTAGTGCGATCGCAGTTACTTCTCTTCTCCAGCCACTTGTACTGAAGCAAATTGCCCGTCAATTTGCCATCCACTTTGCTACTTATGAAGTAGCCAAACAAGCGGCGATTACAGGCACAGAAGCAGCTGCAACCCAATTTCAAAGCTATGTAACGATGCAAATGGCGCAACGAGGTATGACAGTAAGTGCAGCTCGTTATGGGGCAGCCCGCACGATGTTTGCCGTAATTGGCCCGATGATGTGGACTTGGTTTATTGCGGATTTAGGCTGGAGAGCGATCGCTACTAACTATGGTCGAATCATCCCCACTATCTTCGCCTTAGCTCAAATTCGCCTCACTCGTGAGGAATGTTGGGAGCCAGCTTGAACAAAGTTTTTGACTATTTCAAGTCTCGTTGGCAATCTTCTTGGAACTACTCTCTATGGGCACTGTTAATCTTCCCATTGAGTCCTTTAGTGGGGGCTGTGACTGTAGGTTTTGTCTCATTAATAACTTGGCTGAAACAATCCCGCAAAATTAATCGCCGCCCCCTTAACTGGGGATTTGCCCTGTTGAGTATTTTACTGATCGTGAGTGCTGGCTTTGCCCAAGACAAAACAGCAGCTTTCCTCGGCTTATTTAATTTATTACCATTCTTTTTACTTTTCGCTGCCCATAGCGCTCTGATTCAAACATTTGCCCAATTGCGGCAAATGGCTTGGGCTTTGGTAATTGGTTCCATGCCAGTAGCAATTATGGGCTTGGGACAATTATTTTTAGGCTGGAGTTTCAAGTTCCAGTTTGTGTGGGTTGTGTTTAGTTGGACAATCAGACCAGGCGGAAACCCACCAGGTCGTATCGCTTCACTTTTCTTGCACGCTAACACCTTCGCAGCTTATCTAGTAATAGTTTTCATCCTTAGTCTAGGGTTGTGGATCGAACAATGGCGATTAGGGATGAGGTATTGGGGATTGGGCATAAGAGGCAGAGGGGCAGAGGGGCAGAGGAGCAGAGGGGAAAGACTTACTGCGTCCCCTTCTCCAGTTCCCTTTCTCTTCCTAACCGTGGCGGTGATTACGAATTTTATTACCTTAATTTTCACCAACTCGCGTAATGGGTGGACGATCGCTATTTTTGCCTGTTTAGCTTATGCTCTCTACCAAGGTTGGCGCATTCTTGTAGGTAGCGTTGCTGCGATCGTTTCTAGTATTCTTTTAGCGGCTTTTGCTCCCTCAGCAGTCGCTCACATTTTTCGCTTCGTAGTTCCTGCCTTCTTTTGGGCAAGGTTAAATGACGATATGTATCCAGATAGACCAGTCGCTTTAATGCGAAAAACTCAGTGGGAGTTTGCCTGGTCTTTAGCTCAACAACATCCTTGGACTGGTTGGGGGTTACGTAGTTTTAGTACTCTTTACAGAGCAAAGATGCAGATTCCCTTGGGTCATCCCCATAACTTGTTTTTAATGTTATCTGCTGAAACTGGTTTTCCCAGTGCTTTTTTATTTTGTGGCTTACTAGCTTGGATTTTGATTATAAGTGTCCAACTACTGCAAAAGTCAAAATATATAAATGCAGGAGACAAGTTGATATTTTTCAGTTATCTTCTGTCCTTTGTTGGGTGGATTTTATTGAATACAGTAGATGTAACCCTCTTCGATTTCCGTTTGAATGCGCTTTCATGGCTAATTTTGGCTGCCATTTCTGGAGTAGTACATCGTTATCGCGAAAAAGACAGGGTTGCATCTCATCAAAATTAGCTATTAGTTTTTTCAGTGTATGCACTGGGGACATTGATAGTTTTAAGTTAATAATATTGTTATATTCACGTCTGTGAGTGTGACTAATACCTAATTAGTCACTGTTGCTGATTGTTGGGAAGGTGTAGGGACATCCCTTTTGGGGTTTTCCTGCATGACGGGCATCTCTTGTAGATGCCCTTTTGTATATTTATTATTTTTATTTAGTTAAACACGATTCAAAAACAGGATTTATCGGTTATATATCAATACAGTTCAGTTAAGCGTTTCTTTCTTCTCTCAGTGTTCTCTGCGCCTCTGTGGTAGCCTGCGGCAAGCCGTACCACTTCGTGGAAGCAAGCTACGCGTAGCGTCTCGTAGAGAAGCGTCTACGTTAAAAAAATTAACTATGACAAAGAGTTTTAGCCTTAACCCAAGCGTATTGGGTTATATATCAGAACTTAATTTAACAACAAAATAATTTAGATAAAAAGAGAATATTAAATTAGAAATTGTTGTTAAAGTTGATAAATTTATATTATTAAAACTGAGTGATAACGAAATTTGCTAAAAGTTTTATTTTGGCTACATCACTAGTTTAGGACTTTTTCCATACCCTAATTCTCGCTGCAATTGCTGCCAAAGAAAATGTGGTTTTTTGCCGAATTGACGACGCGGCGGCTAAAATTAGGATTCGCTCTAAATGAAACAAAGATGCTGATTGAACGGCAATTATTGATAGTGTTCAAACTAAGTTGCAAATACCTCAAAATTCCTATACAGCACTTCCAGCTATTATGCAATACAGACCGCCAGGGAATAGAATTCCCTGTCTAATGGTGTAAGTCCTCTAGAAGAGGACTAGAAAAACTTGGGTTAAAGCACTGACAGCTATTATGCAATACAGTACAGTTTTTCTTCTTGCCCTTTTCTATCACAGCTTTTAGCTTTGAGGATGTACCTCATAGCTGCCGGAAGTGCTGTATCGTCTCTGCTGAGGCAATACTGTTCTGAATAACTGAGGAATTTGGAAAAGTAATACCAGTTTTAGCTATGGTAAACCAGAGGGTTGAAGACCGAAAATCTTTAATTATGATAGGATCGCGCCCAATAGACCTCTTGCAAAAATATATTTTTGCAAGAGAGCGTAAAGGTTAAAGGGAAAGGATTTTGAGTTTCTTTACCCTTTACCCCGACTTTTGCAAGAAGTCTAATATTCTGATTGGCATTAAAGACTACGATAACCTTTATGGTGTAAGCTCTCGGTAAAATGGGTGTGTCGGTAACGAAAAAAAGACGCTTCCATAACCAACCTTATGCTCACAACAGCTAACTTTCTTCAGTACACCCAATGGTCAGGTATAGCTACCTTGGTATTTGCTGCCTTGACATTTTTGGCTTTTATTCTCAAATGGGGCATCCGCTTTCGGTTGGTGGGTACGACTGGCTTTATGCTGGTGGTGACTGCTGGTTTATTTGGACTCTCAATAGTCCCCTTGAGTCGGACTGTGATTCCTGGAGCAACCCGGTACACTCTAGTTTATGACAATGGCTCAACACAAGCGGTGATTGCTACATCACCCCAAATTACACCCACACAATTAGAAGCAACTTTACGTCAAGCAGCTAGCAATCTCTTTTCTTATGGTCGCTCAGGTTCACGGGAAGACGGAAATTTGACAGTTCGCGCCCGTACCATTATCCACCCGGAAACAGGGATTTCTGTCCCAGTTTACTTGGGTGAGGTGAAGCGATCGCTCGTTTCTCATCAAAATTCCCCGGTAACAGTCAAAATTTACACAGACAATTTCGCCAAATTGCCAAAACCTACTGCTTAAGAGGCAGGGAGCAGGGGAGCAGGGGAGAAAGTCTTTTCCTTGTGCCCCATGCCTAATGCCCCATGCCTAATGCCCCATGCCCAATGCTCAGAGAACAAAAGTAAATTACCTGTTATCAGGATGACAAAAATTATTTTGTATTTACTGATACAATAATGGTTATTTTTAGATTAAGATATTCACACTTTAGTGGTTATACTGTGGGAAAAAGTTAATCAGCGTGGGGTAATGGGTACTGACAGTTGTGATTTGTCAGTTGTTGTTCTAATTGCCCCTGTTGTTATTTTCAAAATTCTTTGAGAAGAATCAAGGGGTTGTAGGGACATATATTTGCATACCTTTACATATATATCTGTAGCTAAAAATTGCATCAAATAACACGACCGCCTACACATTATCAATTCTCGATTGCTTTTCTTGAGAATCTGACAGTGGTAATGTTAATTAATTATACGGTTATTCAAAACTTTGATAGTTCGGAATTTCAGGTCAATGGATATTTATAGATTCAAGGAATGTCGTCAAACTACTCAATCAGTCGGCAACAGGACTTGTCTATTTAATTGCTTGGCTCAAATCCAGATCGGCCGCGTGTCAGGTTGGAGCCATCCAAGAACCAGTTTGGCAACAAGTGTCCTCGATCGCTAGTCTATATTATTAAGAAATATCAAGGTTTTGGTAAACGAGATTATATGCCCAATAATTTTTCTACTCAACCTTCTTTGTCTACTCAAACCTCTAGTTCATTCTTTACGCTCACAGTTTCCCCTGCAAAAGTAATCCGTGGTTCTGGGGTGTTGCAAACAGCCGCAGCAGAGATTGCCTGTTTGGGAAGTCGTCCCTTAATTGTGACAGGTAAGTCTACTCTCGCTATCAGCCAACAAAGTTTACAACCAGTTTTAGAAGCGCAGCAGTTACATAGTGTCCAAGCTTCTTATGGTGCAGATTGCTGCGAAGCTAGCCTGAAATCTTTACAGAAAAAGGCAAAAGAACATAAAGCTGATGTCATTATCGGTGTTGGTGGTGGCAAAGCCCTAGATACAGCGAAATTAGTCGCGCAGCAGTTACATCTACCAGTGGTGACAATTCCTACTTCCGGCGCTACTTGTGCAGCTTGGAGTGCCTTATCGAATGTTTATTCAGAAGATGGGGCTTTTCTGTATGATGTGGGGCTATCTCGTTGTCCCGATTTATTGATACTCGATTATGACTTGGTTAAAACTGCACCACAACGTACCTTGGTAGCTGGAATTGGTGATGCGATCGCTAAATGGTACGAAGCCTCAGTTAGCAGTGGACACCTGCAAGACACTTTAATTATTGCTGCGGTGCAACAAGCACGAGTTTTGCGAGACATCTTGTTGCAAAAGTCAGCCGCCGCCCTCGAAGAACCAGGTAGTGAGGTTTGGCGAGAAGTGGTAGATGCTACTGTGTTACTCGCTGGGGTAGTTGGGGGACTTGGAGGGGCGCAGTGTCGCACTGTTGCCGCCCATGCCGTGCATAACGGTTTAACTCATATTTCAGGACATGGCAGTATTCATGGCGAAAAAGTTGCTTTTGGGATTTTGGTGCAACTGCGTTTAGAAGAAATGCTACAAGGCAATCAACTAGCAGCATCGGCACGGCAACAGTTGTTAAAGTTCTACACAGAAATTGGACTACCCCAGAAATTAAGTGATTTGGGATTGGGCAATATTACATTAGGTGAATTGCAAACAGCCGTCGAAATGGCTCTAGTTCCTAATTCTGATATCCATCGACTACCGTTTAAAGTCGCGCCAGAACAGTTGATGGCGGCAATGGTTTCCACCACTGCACCTATAGATAGTAGAGATACTACAAATCGAGTTTCGCCCAAGGGAATGAGTGACGAGGTTTTATGAGTTTAAATTGGATTGTCCCAGCAGAACGCATACAAAAACTACCACCTTATGTATTTGCCCGTTTAGATGAACTGAAAGCTAAAGCACGGGAACAAGGGTTAGATTTAATTGACTTGGGTATGGGAAACCCCGATGGTGCAACGCCAGCGCCAGTAGTAGAAGCGGCGATCGCAGCTTTAAAAGATCCCGCCAATCACGGTTATCCACCTTTTGAGGGCACAGCTAGTTTCCGCCGCGCCATCACTAACTGGTATCGTCGCCGTTATGATGTGGTTCTCGATCCTGATAGCGAAGCCTTGCCATTGCTGGGTTCTAAAGAAGGATTAACTCATTTAGCACTTGCCTACGTTAACCCTGGTGATTTAGTTCTGGTTCCTTCCCCAGCTTATCCGGCACATTTTCGCGGCCCGGCGATCGCTGGTGGGAAAATCCATAGTTTAATTCTTAAACCCGAAAATGACTGGTTAATTGATTTAGCTGCCATTCCTGACGAAGTTGCAAGACAAGCTAAAATGCTCTATTTCAACTATCCCAGCAATCCCACCGCCGCCACCGCCCCCCGCGAATTTTTTGAAGAAATCGTCGCTTTCGCCCGCAAATATGAAATTTTGCTGGTGCATGATTTGTGTTACGCCGAGTTAGCTTTTGATGGTTATCAACCCACTAGCTTGTTAGAAATTCCCGGCGCGAAAGATATTGGTGTGGAATTTCATACCTTATCTAAAACCTACAATATGGCTGGTTGGCGCGTCGGGTTTGTCGTGGGGAACCGCCATGTAATTCAAGGTTTGCGGACGCTGAAAACTAACTTGGATTACGGCATTTTTGCAGCATTACAAACAGCAGCCGAAACAGCTTTGCAACTGCCAGATGTGTATTTACACGAGGTACAACAACGCTACCGTACCCGCCGCGATTTCCTGATTCATGGTTTAGGAGAGTTGGGTTGGGATATCCCCAAAACCAAGGCGACAATGTATCTTTGGGTGAAGTGTCCCGTTGGTGTTGGTTCCACAGATTTTGCGCTGAACGTGTTGCAACAAACAGGCGTTGTAGTTACTCCAGGTAATGCCTTTGGGGTTGCAGGTGAGGGTTATGTCAGGATCAGTTTGATTGCAGACTGCGATCGCTTGGGTGAAGCTTTACATCGCTTCAAGCAAGCTGGCATCCGCTATCAGCCTGAAGCTGTAGTCCCTGCTTCAGAAGCGATCGCCGATCTGGTTAGTTGATTAGCGAAAAGACAACCAATATTACATGACTAAAATTTTTGCTGACGATCTTTGAGATCGTGTAAAAAATACGATTATACGAAGCGACAGCTATTGCAAGTGAACTCTCTAACGTGGACTTCCAGGTTGAGACAACCCGTAGCTATATTCAATAGACCTCTTGCAAAAATATATTTTTGCACTCTTAGGGAAAAGGGAAAAGGTTAAAGGGAAAGGATTTTGAGTTTTTTTCCCCTTTTCCCCTTCCCCTTTACCCCGACTTTTGCAAGAAGTCTAATAGACTTCTTGCAGAAGTGGGGGGAAGGGATAAAGGTATGGAATTTTCCCTTCCCCTTTAACCTTTCCCCAACATCTTGCAAAGTTATTTTTGCAGGATGTGTAATATCTGCTGTCAAAAGGTAATGTAGCATTCATTGCCCGCAAACCAGGATATTGAATGAAGATAGAGGGCTGTTAGAGTTTACGGAAGACTGCCTTCTGCTTGCTGTCTTTCTTAATAAATACCTAATCTTAAATCCAATATCTAATTTTTTTGCTATGGTGATCCCAAAGGAATTGTTAAGTGCTTACGAAATGTAAATTAAGTAATTAATTACTGTATAAGTATAATAAAGTACAGAAAGCGTAAATAATTTATCTGTAGAATACATCTTTCTTGTTACTTAGTGGGTTGGGCAATACGCGTTTCAATATCTTCTAATGTTTGTAACAATAAACGATTTGCCTGCAATTTCCAACCCCATTTCTGAACTCTATAAGCTAATACAGTCCCAACTACACACGCTAACAAGCCTATGGGTTGATTTAAAGAAATTCCTAATAACAAACCCAATCCAGCAATTCCCCAAAATGGTAAGGCTACTGCTTGTCTTTGTTCTTCTACAACTTGGGTAATTATATTAGATTTCATCGTAGCAAGTAAAGCCTCTTTTACTTGCTGCTGTTCTGTTAGCGATACTGTTAAACCTATTTTACGGCGTAGTTTTTCTATTTTGCGGGCATCAGTACTGTATTCAGTTAGTTCATCTTCTGCCATTTTCAGGAGTCGTTCTAGCTGCGCCATAATTTATTACATCCGGTATTTCGATCGAGTTATTAAACTGAATAATTGTTAATTTTTATTGCTTATAGTTTTGGATTTTATCGCCAAATATCAAACTACGCGACATAACCAAAAATCTCAAGTTGAATATGGGAAAAATAAATATAGTAGCAGTTATGCACTTACAAATTGAGTATAAACTGAAAAGGTAATATTTATGGCTACAGTATCTAAAAGCACTTTGTCTCTATCTGCCCAAGAGCGATCGCTCATTCTCTGGTTTGATGAAATTGGGATTGCTGATATCCCAGTAGTTGGTGGTAAAAATGCCTCACTAGGGGAAATGATTCAACAGCTAACGCCCAAAGGCATTAACGTTCCCACAGGATTTGCCACTACTGCTTACGCTTATCGTCATTTCATTCAATCAGCGGGGTTAGAAGCAAAGCTACGCAAACTTTTTGCTGACTTGGATGTTGAAGATGTCAAAAATTTACGAGAACGCGGCAAAAAAGCGCGATCGCTATTAATCCACACACCATTTCCTGTAGAATTGCGCGAGGCGATCGCCACAGCATACCATAGTCTCTGCGAACAGTACCATGCAGACACAGATGTGGCAGTCCGTTCCAGTGCCACTGCTGAAGACCTTCCCGATGCTAGTTTTGCTGGACAGCAGGAAACTTACCTCAACGTTGTCGGTGTCGAAGGAGTTTTAGCAGCTTGTCATAAATGCTTTGCTTCTCTATTTACCGATCGCGCTATTTCTTATCGTCACGCCAAGGGATTTGACCACTTTAGCATTGCTCTGGCTGTGGGTGTGCAAAAAATGGTGCGCTCTGACTTAGCAACCTCTGGGGTGATGTTCTCCATTGATACAGAAACAGGTTTTAAGGATGCGGCACTAATTACAGCCGCCTACGGTTTAGGTGAAAATGTTGTCCAGGGGTCTGTAAATCCCGATGAATATTATGTTTTTAAACCAACTTTAAAAGCTGGTTTCCGCCCAATTATCGATAAAAAATTGGGCAGCAAAGAACTGAAAATGATTTATGATGACGGCTCTAAATTTACGAAAAATGTTTCAGTTTCACCCAGTGAAAGAGGTAAATTCGCTCTCAGTGATGAAGAGATTTTACAATTAGCAAGTTGGGCGTGTTTAATTGAAGACCATTATTCCCAAGTCCACGGCATTTTCACTCCAATGGATATCGAGTGGGCAAAAGATGGGATTACTAACCAACTTTTTATTGTGCAAGCGCGCCCCGAAACCGTTCAGTCACAGAAGACGGGAAATGTGTTGCGGAGTTATCGTTTGTTATTAGGGAATCGGGAATGGGGAATCGGAAATGGCGAAAATTCCCACTCCTCACTCCCTGATTCCCAATCCTTAATCCCCCTGGTTACGGGAAGTGCAATTGGGGAAGCAATTAGTCAGGGAAAAGCACGCTTAATTCTAGATGTTCAAAAACTAGAACAGTTCCAAGTCGGGGAAGTCTTAGTGACAGAGAGAACCGATCCTGATTGGGAACCAATTATGAAACGCGCCAGTGCAATTGTAACCAATTCTGGAGGCCGCACGTGTCATGCAGCAATTATTGCGCGAGAATTGGGTGTACCTGCGATCGTGGGATGCGGTAATGCTACGGACATCTTGAAACCTGGCCAAGAGGTAACAATTTCTTGTGCTGAAGGGGAAGAAGGAAAAGTTTATCCAGGCTTATTACCTTTTGAAGTCAAAGAAGTTCCTTTAGAAAACTTACCCCGCACCCGCACTAAAATTTTAATGAATGTGGGTAATCCCCAAGAAGCATTAAGTTTATCGGCAATTCCCAACGATGGTGTAGGTTTAGCGCGGACAGAATTTATCATTGCTAACCAAATTCAAATTCATCCAATGGCCTTGATTCACTATGATTCGTTAAAAGATGAATTTGCCAAAGCTAAAATTGCTGATATTACCGCACTTTACGACGATAAACCCCAATATTTTGTAGATAAATTAGCTCAGGGCATTGGTAGAATTGCCGCAGCTTTTTATCCGAAATCAGTGATAGTCCGAACCTCAGATTTCAAAAGTAATGAATATGCCAATTTATTAGGTGGACGACAGTTTGAACCCCATGAAGAAAACCCAATGTTAGGTTGGCGAGGGGCGGCGCGTTACTACGATGAAGGCTACAGAGAAGCTTTTGCCTTAGAATGTCATGCCCTCAAAAGGGTACGGGAAGAAATGGGTTTGACAAATGTCATCCCAATGATTCCCTTTTGCCGCACCCCTGACGAGGGGCGTTTGGTTTTAGCAGAGATGGCAAAAAATGGTTTAAAGCAAGGTGTTAACGGCTTGCAGGTTTATGTAATGTGTGAGTTGCCCAGTAATGTGATTCTGGCTGAGGAATTTGCTGAGGTATTTGATGGCTTCTCCATTGGTTCTAACGATCTAACTCAATTGACGCTAGGGATAGACAGGGATTCGGCGTTAGTAGCGCGATTGTTTGATGAACGCAGTCCAGCTGTTAAGCGAATGGTAAAAATGGTCATAGAAACAGCCAAAAAATGCGATCGCAAAATCGGCATTTGTGGGCAAGCACCCAGCGACTATCCAGAATTTGCCCAGTTTTTGGTGGAACAGGGAATTGACTCGATTAGTCTAAATCCTGATTCGGTTTTAAAGACGATGCTAGAAGTGGCAAAAGTCGAGAGTCCTGAGTTCTGATTGCAGTGGGTTTTAGTGTATTAAATCGAGCGGTCGCACCGACACAACAATGGTAATAGATATTGGGCAATTGTCGAAAAGGCAACTACAACAATTGTGGGAACTATCCCAATACTGCTCGGGTTTTGCATTTTTAAATTGGAATTGGGTTTGGGGTAAAGGTTAAAGGGTAAAGGTTAAAGGTTTTTTCTTTCCCCTTTCCCCTTCCCCTTTTCCCCTTAACCGACAAGTATTGGGAACTATCCTTCTTAAACAATTGCCTGAAAAAGATGGTTTACCCACTCAAGATTATGAGGTAGGCTGGCACTTGTGGCAAGCTTCTCCTGTTCCAAATGTACCTGAAGAGTAGAGGGGGGTGAGGGAGACAACGGAGACAAGGAGGCCTAATAACAAATGACCAATGACAAATGACTAATGAATAAAAAGTGGTTCCGAATTGGGATGGTGAGTGTATTTATTCTCTCACTTGCTTTACGGTTTTGGGGATTGGAGCGATTCAACACTCTGGTATTTGATGAAGTTTACTTTGCCAAATTTGGTAATAATTATCTTACGCATACGCCATTTTTTAATGCTCATCCGCCGTTGAGTCAATATATGATCGGCATCGGTATTTGGATTGGCAGTCACATTCCTTTTTGGCACGATACGGTAAATGGGCTGACAGGTTCATTGCGATCGCCTTGGACTTATCGTTGGTTCAATGCCCTCACAGGCTCATTTGTTCCTGTAGTTGTGGCTGCGATCGCTTATCAGTTAAGTTATCGTCGTACCTTTGCAATACTTGCAGGATTATTTACAGCTTGTGATGGTATTTTTCTAGTTGAGTCTCGGTATGCTTTAAGTAATATTTATATCGTCATTTTTGGTTTGTTAGGGCACTGGTTTTTATTATTGGCATTAGATAACCAAAATCGGCGACGTTCTTTTTGGTTAGTTTTTGCTGGCATTGGTTTTGGTGCCTCAGTCGGTACTAAGTGGAATGGTTTATGGTTTCTATCAGGTGCTTATCTCATTTGGATAGCGGCTTGGGTAATTCATTTAATACATTCTTTTCCTAACTCCAAACTCTTTTTTAGATCCCCTTCATTAGAGGAGGCAGGAGGCAGGAGGCAGGAGGCAGGAGACAGAAGTCAGGAGGCAGGAGGCAGGAGGCAGGAGGCAGGAGTTAGTACTTATTCTCCCTCATTACCTTCATACCCCTCATCTCAGACACCACTACAAAATTTAACTCAGCTAAATATTTTTCAGATGCTGTTTTATCTAGGAATTATCCCAGCTTTTATCTATAGCATCATCTGGATTCCTCACCTTCAACTAGATAAAACTTATGGATTTATTGCAGTACATCAGCAAATTTTGAAGTTTCATTTACATCTAGGGGGTAATAGTCCTAACGTACATCCTTACTGTGCTGCTTGGTATAAATGGCCTTTGATGACTCGACCAATGGCATATTATTATCAAACGGCTGAAAGTATCAGCGAACCCTTACCTGTGATGGGGCCGCCTTTACCTGCTGGTGCTGGACAAGTTATCTATGATGTTCATGCAATGGGTAATCCATTTTTGTGGTGGTTTGGTGTCGCCGCCATGTTGTTTTTAGTAGGGATGCTGGTATCACAAGCGGTAATTCCTTGGGTGAAAGAAAAGCGTTTTTCTATGCCTGCAACTCTTAGTGTTGATACTTGGATTGCTTTGTATTTAGTTATAAATTATGCTGCTAATTTATTACCTTGGGTGAAAGTTACAAGGTGTGTTTTTATCTACCACTATATGTGTGCAGTGGTGTTTGTATTTTTAGCGATCGCTTGGTTTGTCGATCGGTGTCTTTGCAGTTATTATCAACAACTCCGAGCGCTAGGTGTCACCATTACTTTTATCATTCTGGCTGCTTTTATTTTCTGGATGCCCATTTATTTGGGTTTACCCCTTTCTCCTAACGGTTACAAGCTGCGAATGTGGTTCAACTCTTGGATTTGATTAAAGAAGAATTCAGGAGTCAGAATTCAGTAGTCAGTAGTCAAGACACTATGGTGCGATCGCTGCGCTATCCGCCAGTACTTCTCTACAAGACGCTGGCTGCGCGTAGCTTGCTTCCACATGGTTCGACTCCGCTCACCAGTTGCTCAGTAACCATAATATAGAATTAAATTCTGAGTTCTGGCTCCTGACTTCTGAATTCTATTTTTTAACATAGCTACACATATATAGAATTGTTCAATCACATGGTTTTCATATTTCTTATCGCTATGTAACTTTAGTCACTGTTAGACTTTTCAAAGCACAAGCAGATCGAACTAAGGCTGCAAAACGCAACACCAGGGCATGGGAAATTAGATACTAAGTAAAAATGATGAATGGAAAATTATAAAATTTTTACATTCATCATTCTGCATTATTATAGATACTCTAGTTTTGATGCTCCCGGACAACACAGGAGGATCGTCATGGAAATGAACTTACAATTACCAGGTATTAATTTAATTAGCTTGAAAGAGGCACCGATTCATATTTCTAGCCAAATTCAGCCTCATGGTGTCCTGTTAGTTTTGGAGGAGCCTGAGCTAAAAATATTACAAGTTAGCACTAATACATTAAAGATTTTCGGAGTTTCTCCCGAAAATATGTTACACAAAAAACTAGAAGATTTACTCGATCCCTTTCAAATAGAGAGAATTAAAACAGGGCTATCCGGGGAAAATCTTGATTTTATCAATCCCACCAAAGTTTGGGTGCGAAAAAAAGGTGATGAATATATAGTATTGGATGCAGTATTTCACCGTAATACAGAAGGGTTTTTAATTCTGGAATTAGAACCTGCTCTTACTCAAGAAAATATCCCATTTTTAAGCTTTTATCATCTAGCTAGAGCATCTATTAATCAATTAGAAAAAACAGCAAATCTTCGCGATTTTTGTCAAGTTATCGTTCAAGAAGTTCGGAAAATAACGGAATTTGACAGGGTAATGCTATATAAATTCGATGATGATGGACATGGTTCTGTTGTCGCTGAAGAAAAACTAGAAAGCCTAGAACCATATTTAGGGCTGCATTATCCAGAGTCAGATATTCCCAAACCAGCGAGAAAGTTATTTGCTGCTAATTCGATCAGAATCATCCCTGATGCTTATTCTCAGCCAGTCAAACTTTTTCCTGTCAATAATCCCATTAGCGATCGCCCGATTAATTTAACCAACTCTATTCTCAGAAGTGCTGCTTCCTGTCATACAGAATACTTGCATAATATGGGTGTTGGTGCTTCGCTGACGATCTCTTTAATTAAAGACCAAAAACTCTGGGGACTAATTGCTTGTCATCATCAATCCCCGAAACATGTTTCCTACGAATTGCGTAAAGCTTGCGAATTTTTGGGGCGAGTGATATTTGCAGAAATCTCAGCAAGAGAAGAGACAGAAGACTACTATCACCGAATAAACCTGACACACCTTCAATCAATATTGATTGAATACATGTCTCAAGAAGAAAACTTCATTGATGGTTTAGTTAAAAACCCACAGCATCTTTTAGATTTGGCCAGCGCTCAAGGTGCAGCTGTGTGTTTTGGGGGAAATTGCACAGTAGTTGGTGAAACCCCTAGAGAAGAAGACCTGAATTTTTTAGTCCAATGGCTGAAGAATAATGTTGAAGAAGAAGTCTTCTCTACAGATTCCTTGCCGCAAATTTATCCAGATGCTGAAGGTTTTAAAAATGTCGCCAGTGGTTTGTTAGCGATTCCCATCGCCAAGCGGAATTATGTTTTGTGGTTTAGACCGGAAGTAATTCAAACTGTAAATTGGGGTGGCGATCCTAATAAAGCGTTTGAAGTTAACCAGTCAGAAGGAAATGTTCGTCTGTGTCCGCGCAAATCATTTGAATTGTGGAAAGAAACGGTTCGCTTAACATCTTTACCTTGGAAAGATGTAGAAGTTAAAGCAGCACTAGAATTGCGGAAAGCAATTGTTAATATTGTGCTGCGTCAAGCCGATGAACTAGCCCAGTTAGCCCAGGATTTAGAACGTTCTAACGCCGAATTGAAAAAGTTTGCCTACGTTGCCTCCCATGACTTGCAAGAACCACTCAATCAAGTTGTGAATTACGTGCAGTTGTTAGAGATGCGCTATAGCGAAGAACTTGACGAAGATGCTCAGGAGTTTATCAGCTACGCTGTGCAGGGAGTTAGCCTGATGCAGACGTTGATTGATGACGTACTGGCATACTCGAAAGTGGATATGCAAGCGATCGCATGTCAAATGACCGAGGTAGAGAAAGCCTTAAATCGGGCGTTGGGCAATTTGCGTCAACGCATTAATGAAACTGGCGCTACTATCACCCACGACCCCTTACCAATAGTTATGGCTGACAGCACCCAACTGATGCAGCTATTCCAAAACCTCATCGGTAACGCCATTAAGTTCCACAGTGACCAGACGCCACAAATCCATGTGGGAGCAGAAAGGATAGAAGATGCATGGCTGTTCTCAGTTCGGGATAATGGTATTGGCATTGATCCGAAATTTAGCGATCGCATTTTCGTCATTTTTCAGCGCTTACACACGCGGGATGAATATACTGGTACAGGTATGGGTTTAGCCATCTGTAAGAAGATTGTCGAATGTCACCGGGGGCGGATCTGGGTAGAGTCAGAACTGGGTGAAGGCGCAACCTTCTACTTTACGATTCCAGTTGGAGGACGCGAACTTGAGCGTAGAAACGGGAGAAAAACACAAAACCATCTTTTTGGTCGAGGACAATAAAGCTGACATTCGCTTAATCCAAGAAGCGTTGAAAAACAGTTCAGTGCCCTACCAAGTGGTAACGGTCAGGGATGGTATAGATGCTATGGCTTATTTACGCCAAGAAGGTGAATATGCTGATGCACTACGCCCTGACCTCATTCTGCTGGATTTGAATTTACCTAAAAAAGATGGTCGAGAAGTGCTGGCGGAAATAAAAGCCGACCCGCTACTAAAGCGTATTCCAGTTGTTGTGCTAACAACCTCAAAAAATGAGGATGACATTTTTCACAGCTACGATTTGCATGTGAATTGCTATATCACTAAATCTCGCAACCTCAACCAATTATTTCAAATCGTCAAGAGTATTGAAGATTTTTGGCTCTCTACTGTAACGCTACCATCGGAGTAAGGTAGGGGGCAGGGGAGCAGAGGAGGTAGGAGAGGCAGGGGAAGAATAACTAATGACTAATGACTAATGACAAGATAGAGCAGCAATAGGGGGTGAAACCTGAAGATTATGGTTGTGAGCTACTCAGTAAAAATCTTGTTAATTGAGGATAACCTGGCTTCTGCTAGGTTGTTACAAGAGTTTCTGAAACAAGCCCAGTCCCAAGAGTTTACTCTGGTTCATGTGATGCGATTGGGGGAAGCACTTCAGGAACTAAATCAATGCAATTATGACGTTATTTTATTAGATTTAACTCTACCTGACAGTCAAGGATTGTCATCTCTACCTCCTCTGATCGATCGAGCGCCAAGTGTACCGATTGTTGTCCTAACCAATACAAATGACGAAGAACTGGCAATTGAAGCAGTGCGTCAGGGGGCACAAGATTATCTAGTTAAGCGCCAGGTAAATGTAGATGTGTTGGTTCGCTCTTTGCGTTATGCGATCGAGCGCAAGCAAGTTTTAGAATCATTACGCACAGTCAATGAAACGTTACAAACTAGGGTTGAAGAACGAACTGCGGAACTCGTAAAAGCCAATGAACTCAACCAGTTCAAATCTGAATTTGTCTCAATGCTCTCCCATGACATCCGCAATCCGCTAAATACTATTCTCTTGGCTGCTGGATTGCTACAAAATCAGGATGAAAGATTAACCCAAGAGAAAAAACAGAATCATTTGAAAATGATTCGCTCGGCAATTAAAAACATGGCAAAGCTATTGGATGAAGTTACATTCATCGGTAAAGCTGATTCTGGTAGACTCGGTTTTGAAGTCATCTGCTTAGATTTAGAAGCTTTTTGCCGCCAAATGGTCGATGAAGTTCGATTGATTGCAAATGATAAGCAACTGACTTTGGTGTTCGCCAGTTTTGGGCAATTAGATGACGCTTTATGGGATGAAAGCTTACTGCGGCACATTTTGGGCAATTTACTTAGCAATGCTATTAAGTATTCACTACCGGGCGGCATGGTGCGCTTTGAACTAATTGGTCAGGAAAAAGCGGTAATTTTCCGAGTTCAAGATTGGGGAATTGGCATTCCTCAAGAAAACCAAAAACGACTGTTTCAGCCTTTCCGACGTGCGGACAACGTGGGAAATATACCTGGTACTGGCTTGGGGCTAGCGATCGCCAAAAAGTGTGTCGATGCACACGGGGGAGAAATTGTAGTTAATAGTCAAGTTGGAGTCGGTACTACATTTACTGTCACTCTCCCTTTGATCGAAATTTAATTTGCCATTTGAGAACAAAAAAATAAGTTCGTTTAAGACGGAAGTTAAAAAATCTTGATTGCATATCAGCAGAACTGAGCGCTTCTATCTGTGGGTAGAATTATATTATTTCTGGTTTATGAAGTTGAACTTCATAAACTATTGCTATCAACACTTCTCACTTCCTAATAACCTTTTTATACCATTCATAGTAATTTCAGTAAATTTTATAATTTCGGCTGCTTTTCTTGCCTCAAACATACTCCAGCAATGAGTTTCCGATTAATTTCCTCATTATTCTCTCATGAAAGTTATTGAAGATATATAAAATAATGATTTTACATAACTTTATATAAAATATAAGTAGGTAGGTGTGAATATTGATTATTGGAATCGGCAGAAGCCAGCTAAGCTGGAGGCAGAAGGAAAAAGAGTTTAAGGTATTTCATTTTTCTTTACATAGTTTGGTTTTTTGAAGTCGTTCTACTTAGTTTTTGAGAAAGCATTGTAACGCGGATTTATCACTCTTATTTTCAAAGCCTTACAAAACCTAAATTTAGGCGTTTCATGGTGGTTCAAAACTTTTACGCATCAAAACCGAAATGTAGTCTGGGCAGAGGTTGTGGTAAATGCGATACGTGCGATGGGCGTAGCCACCACAGTACTTATGACAAATGCAGTTTTAAAAAAAATTAATCGATCGTTCTTCAGAATTTACAAAGTTGATTTGTAATTTTTAAGTAAAAACTAATACTTATCAAATCTAGTGCCATTACGCCTTGTATATTCACTTGAAAACTGCTCTTAAAGTAATTTTCATCCTTAATGACAGGGATTTTGTTATGGCTATTTTTTCTCTGGTTAAAAGAAATTATCTTTACAAAAATTTTATTAAAATTTAGCGAGTATTTTCGTAATTTATAAATTAGGAATTGTAATCTAATCTATATCTACAAAAGCAATACACGAAACCTGGCTGTAAAAAAAATATCACTTGTTAACATTCAAGTCCTTGTATTGAATGAAAAACAAAACATGATAATTATTACAGCTATAACGTTTCCTAATCAGATGAGATACACCATAGTCCCCTCCTCGCTTGCGGGGAGGGGTGGAGTTCTTGTACCTCACTCAACCGAGAACCGCTATGTAAGGAAAAATTAGCTTTTGCATATTTCTACTTATTTCTACGTAGAGTAGAAATAAGTGCTAGATCATGCATTAAACATCAGGCATTCGTGTATCTAAAAAACTAGTGAATTGTATGTGTATGTACGACTACCAAATGAGAATTGGAAGCAAGGATACAATTTTAACGAACAGTAAATATTTAACATCATTTCAGCGAAAATTACTGTTAGAAAGTTTGGAAAAAATTTTACCTGAATCTTACCGGCAGCGCATTGAAATCATGTTGTTGGCAGATGAGGGAAAAACTCAAACGGAAATTTGTCAAATTTTGGGGTGTTGTCCAGCAACAGCAAGGTATTGGATACACATAGCCCGGACTGGAATGGCGCACCTATGGCAAGATTGTCCCATCGGTCGCCCTAAAGCAATAAATGACCAGTATGTAGAACGTTTAAAAGAACTGGTTAGTAGTAGTCCTCGCGATCATGGGTATGTTTTTCGACGGTGGACAACAAACTGGCTAGGGAAACATCTAGCAAAAGAATTTGGTATTGAGGTAAGCGATCGCCATATTAACCGACTGCTCAAACAGATGGGGTTATCCACGCTACCAAAACCCAGCAATTCTGAACAAAGCAGCACTGAACAGATCCAAGGTTCCAAAATTTTGATTAGTGACCTGAAATCGGCAGTTCTTCCTGATAATTCCGAATTTTTACCTATTAACTTTGCAAAATTAGGAAAAGATGTAAATATTCATGGCGCAAGATATATCTGCTCAATTAGTAACTCTGCAAGATTTCAACAATACTCTGGGTTATTCTCTTTCGACAGAGGAATATCAACATTGTCTTCAACAAGGTAAATTTATCAACCCAAAAGTCGGCAAATTCTGGCAAGGAACTGATGCTCAACCAGGAATTTATATTGCGATCGCTGGTAAAGTCAGGTTGCTAGATAGCGCCGATGAGTTAATCGCCACTTTAGAGGCAGGTGACTCATTTGGAGAATTTACCTTGTTTAAGGAGGGTGACTTTAAACCTTACGCTGCCAGGGCTTCAGTAAACTTGCAACTGTGCTTTGTTTCGGGTGAAGTGTTGTGGCCGTTGATGGCTAAATATCCCCAAATTCGAGAACATTTGTGGGCTAAGGCGCTATCTCGTAATCCCCAACAGATGGACGCAAATAACCCCCCAATAGAGCCACACGAAACAAAGATTTTGTTAACGCCAGCAGTAAAGCCACGCGAGAAAAAGATCAGCAAAGCCTATTTTCCCAACTCCACGCAGCGAGTAGGACATTTATTACAGCGTGTGATTCGGCGCTATCCGTTTTTTGCCCAACAGAGTGGATCGGATTGCGGTGCAGCTTGTTTGGTGATGGTGTCTCGCTATTGGGGGAAAAATTTTAGTGTAAATCGCCTGCGGGATATGGCCAATGTCGATCGCAATGGTTCGTCGCTGCGGGGGTTATCGGCGGCGGCGGAAAATATTGGGTTTTCCACGCGACCTGTGAAGGCGAGTCTTGACCAATTAGCGAAGCAAAAATTGCCTGCGATCGCCCATTGGGAAGGCAAGCATTACATTGTTGTCTACCAAATTACCCCCAAACACGTTATTGTAGGCGACCCCGCCATTGGGCAACGCACCCTCAGCCACGCCGAATTTAAAGCTAACTGGACTGGTTACACATTGCTGCTGCAACCGACAGCCATGCTCAAGGACACCAAAGAGACTTCTACCCCCTTTTGGCAATTCTTTGAATTGATGAAGCCTCACTCTTTGGTAATTCTGGAAGTGTTTGTCGCTTCTTTATTTATTCAGATATTTGGACTTGTTACCCCCCTATTTACCCAGTTAATTTTAGACCGAGTGGTGGTGCAGCGTTCTGAACTCACCTTAACAGCGGTGGGTTTAGGGTTACTAATTTTTAGTTTATTCCGTGTGGCGATGACAGGGTTGCGGCAATATCTGTTAGACCACACGGCGAATAAGCTCGATTTAGCATTAATTGTGGGATTTATTCGCCATACCCTGCGGCTACCCTTAAGTTACTTTGAGTCCCGTTATGTGGGGGATATTATCTCTCGTGTACAGGAAAACCGCAAAATTCAACGTTTCCTCTCCGGTGAGGCGTTGTCCATCCTACTAGATTTACTCACTGTCGTTATCTATTTAGGATTGATGTTTTGGTACAGCTGGAAAATGGCGTTGCTGGTGTTGGCGATTGTACCGCCTTTTGTCCTGCTGGCATTGATTGCCACACCTTTTTTACAAAAGATTTCTAGAGAAATATTTAATGCTGTTGCCCAGGAAAGTAGCTATCTGATTGAAGCCCTTTCTGGTATACGAACAGTTAAATCCACAGCGGTGGAACAGACTGTGCGTTGGCATTGGGAAGAGTTATTAAGTAAAGAAGTAAAAACTAACTTTTCTGGGCAAATTATCAGCAATCGCTTGCAAATATTCAGTAACACAATTGAAGCAGTAGTAACTACCATCTTGCTGTGGTTTGGCGCGTACCAAGTGATTCACAACCAGCTAACCATTGGGCAATTGGTAGCATTTAATATGTTACTGGTAAATATTATTACGCCCTTCCAACGATTAATAGTTTTGTGGAATCAATTACAAGAAGTGGTGATTGCGGTGGAACGCATTAATGATGTCTTAGATGCGGAACCAGAGGAGGATTTACAGCATCAAATGCGGCAATCTTTACCACCGATTCAAGGTAACATTCGCTTTGACAACGTGACGTTTCGCTATCACCCTGAAAGCGATATCAATGTTTTGGAAAATCTCAGTTTTGAAGTCCACAGTGGGCAAATGGTTGCCCTGGTGGGACGGAGTGGTTCGGGGAAAACCACGATTTCCAAGCTGGTTTTGGGGTTATATCCCCCCACAGATGGCAAAGTGTTGATTGATGGTCACGATATTACCAGTCTTTCGTTGCGTTCTCTACGCGAGCAGGTTGGGGTTGTTGACCAAGATACCTTTTTGTTTGGCGGAACAATTCGGGAAAATATTAGCTTGGCGCATCCTGGAACTACTTTAGAACAGATTATTGAGGCGGCGCGGTTGGCGGGCGCCGATGAGTTTATTAAAAAGTTACCTATGGGTTATGAAAGCCAGATTGGTGAAGGAGGTGGGTTGTTATCTGGAGGACAGCGACAAAGAATTGCGATCGCTAAGGCGTTATTAGGCAATCCCAAGCTGTTGATTTTGGATGAAGCGACTTCCCATCTGGATGCAGAGTCAGAAAGGATTATTCAAACTAATTTAAACACAATTCTTCAGGGGAGAACCACTTTAATAATCGCCCATCGCCTTTCAACTGTGCGAAATGCAGATTTGATTTTAGTGCTGGATCGCGGCGTATTGATTGAGAGTGGAACTCACCAAGAGTTGATGGCGAAGCGGGGACATTATTTTTATCTCAATCATCAGCAATTGGATGTTGCGGGGTGAAAAAAGATAACAAGAAGGAAGCTTTGCTTGTCTCCCCACTCCCAAAATCCCAAATCCCAAATTGATATCAGGAAAAATCATGCCAAACACATTGAATGGAAAGGTTGAAACCCAAATCTATGAGGTAGAACAGGGTGAGAAAATTCTAAGAGAGCAAACACCAGCTAGATCGGCTGATGATTGGGCTGATGTTACTAAGGATTTACTTGATAGCTTACCCGAAGTTTGGACAAGAGGATTGCTATATTTTTTAGTGGTCTTTGTATCGGTTATTTTACCTTGGGCGATGCTATCTAAGGTCGATGAAACTGGTACGGCAACAGGGCGGCTTGAGCCAAGTGGAAAGACGGTTAAGCTTGATGCTGCTGTGGCAGGTACTGTTGATGAAATTCGGGTAAAGGAAGGTGATTCAGTTAAAGTTGGGCAAACTTTATTGGTGTTAGAATCGGAATTAATTAAAGCGGAATTGCGACAGGCACAGGAGAAGTTAGAGGGACAATTAAATCGATTTTCTCAGTTAAATTTATCTAAAAGTCAGTTAGTTGTATCTTTGACAACTCAACAGCAACAGAATCAATCTCAACAGTTAGAAAAGCAGACTCAAATCGATCAAGCGCGACAGAATCTGAATGCTCTTAAGAATTCCTATGATTTACAAAAAGACGAAAAATTGGCTCAAGTCAATCAGGCACGGCAAACTCTTGACCATAGTCAAACTGCTAAGAAGTTAATAAACAGTAGTTTGGCCAGTAGCGAGCGAGAAGTTGAACGCTATCGCAATCTTTGGCAGTCAGGGATTATTGCAGAAACTTATGTTGTGGATAAGCAAGATATAGCGAAGGATAAGCAAATGTTATCCGAACAAAATAAGTCAGATATTCAGCAGGCTAAACTACGTTTACTAGAACAACAGAGTAGTTATGAGCGGACTATTCGGCAAGCAAATGCAGATATTGAACAGGCACAGTTGCGAATTAAAGAACAGGAAAGAAGTTATCAGACTTTAACTCGCTCTGGTCAGATGGCTCTGCTAAAAATTGAAGAACAACAGAAGAATTTAGAGACAGAAATTACTACGCTTCAGGCAGAAATTGCTCAAAATAAAAGTCAGATTGTCTCGTTACAATTTCAGTTAGGACAACGACAATTAAGAGCCACCGTAAATGGTAAACTGTTTCAGTTACCCATACAACGGCCTGGAGCTGTAGTGCAGCCAGGAACAATGATAGCGGAGATTGCACCGCAAGATTCACCTTTAATAATTCGGGCACAAATGGCAACAACTGAAAGTGGTTCTTTGCAAAGAGGATTGCCAGTCAAGCTAAAGTTTGATGCTTATCCATTTCAGGATTATGGCGTTCTGGAAGGAAGATTATTAGAGATTTCTCCTACTACCATAGATGTGGAGACACCTAATGGAAAGGTAGCAGCTTATGACTTGGAAATTTCCCTAAAACAAAATTGTATTCCCTCGGCTAATAAGTGTATTGCCTTGCATCCTGGAGATACGGCAACGGCTGAGGTAATTGTGCGCCAGCGTCGGATTATAGATTTTCTGCTCGATCCGTTTAAGCAGTTGCAGAAGGGCGGTTTAAAATTATAGAGCGTTGTGGCTACTGTAATAGTAGGATATTTACTTTTTTTTAATATGATTAAATCTCTGGGATTAATCCCCGTAACTCCTTCACTCATTGATATGTATTGTGTTTGAGTTCGCGATCGCCCCGTGGTCAATTATCATTTAATGTCGTCTATTTACTTAGAAATAGCATCATGTTAGAAACTATCACTATTACCAGCGAAGATATTCTTTCTCAAGTCAAACTATCTTGCAAAATTCCTGAGTTTATTGAGACGATTGTTGCCCGCAAGGTTGTAGAAAACGCCGCATTTGAGGCGAGTCTCAAAGTAGAGACAGAGGAACTTCAGAAAGTAGCAGACCAAATTCGGTTAATGAACAAACTCAATAGTGCTGATGATACCTGGGCGTGGTTGGAAACATATAGTCTTTCTATAGATGATTATGAAGAAATTGTCTATAGCACCGTCATTTCGCGGAAGTTAGCTGCTCATTTGTTTGCAGATAAAGTTGAACCGTATTTCTTGGAACACCAGCTAGATTATGCCGGTGTGGTCATATATGAGGTTTTTCTGGATGATGAAGACTTGGCGATAGAACTCTTTTATGCAATCAAAGAAGGTGAGATAAGTTTTTATGATGTTGCTCACAAATACATCCAGGATAGGGAATTACGTCGTAAAGGTGGATACCGGGGGATAGTGTATCGTCAGGATTTGAAGCCGGAAATCTCCGCTGCTGTCTTTGCTGCCAAGCCCCCCCAACTTCTCAAACCTATAGTGACATCTTCGGGAGTACATCTGATTTTGGTGGAGGAGATTATTCAACCGGAATTAGATAATGAGCTATACCAAAAAATTGCTTCAAATTTGTTTTCTGAATGGCTAAAGAAAGAAATGGCTAAAGTTGATATTGTTAAACAGTTAGACTCTAATTGTTGAAGTTTTCATCCCGAAGCCTAACCTTTGAACATCTTGATGCCGTCATGTTTGTTTTTAGACGTTATATTTGGGATGATATACAGAAAATAATTCATATTGATGATTGTCTGTTAGATATTAGTTCTGGATCTCACCAAGAGTCAGAATAACCACAAGATTGAATCTCCAGATTATTCGCGAGTTTCCATCGCGAATAATCTGGATTCTTTTATTTTTGTCAAATTGGGATGCTCCCAATTACTTTAACTTCTCATGAATAACTACGCAGCAGGTGGACACGACCTCTGTGGAAAATCATACTATCCGAATTATCCTATTTTAATCTGTTATGGTGTAGGCAGTTCATGATGGCTACTTACAGCAGATTGCAACTAGCCAACCACTTTTCAAACATCCTCTCAGAGGATGTTTGAAAAGTCATGATTGATGTATCAAATATTTTTTTACCCCTCCCTAACCCTCCCCTTAGAAAGCTACGGTGTACACACAAGTCGTGAAATTCCACCTGAGACTTGGTTTCGTCCTCTAGCAATAGGATTGTGCGATCGCTCTGAAAGCCTGTCCGCAGCGAGGAGGAACGACGAAACAATCGCTTTAACTCACGGGATTATGTAATTACTTCGCTCCGTTGTCACTGCGCTCGTAATGACAATTGAAGGGGTCTATAACGCCTGAAACCCTTTCAGATAGTACTTGTGTGTACACCGTAGCCCTTTCTAAGGGGGGATTAAGGGGGGTAAGAATGCAATTAAAATCACAGCCAACCACTTTTCAAACAATCTTCAGAGATGTAATCCCTCAGAAACGACATTAAAAGACAAAACTCCTACACTAATGTCTGTAAAATTAGACATAAAATCATTTACTTTTTGAATGTAAGGGACTTCCAAAGAATAAATTATTCCAAAAAAAACAAGAAAGAGTAGAGCAGATAAATATTTAATAATGATAATCTTCTCAAGAGGAGAAAAGGGATGAGGCGTAGTAAAGCTATATCCCTATCCCAATAGAGTTTACTGCCAAAGCAATATTTTAATTTAGAGACATAAAAGCTTTAGTTGTGTCTCTAAAAGCGACTTAAAAAGCTTGATTTTCAAGCTTTATTCAATAACAATGAAATCAAGGATTAAACAAAACAAACGTTTAATTCTCTCACAAAATTTCCTCAACCCATTTTATTTAAGGAAAAACATCATGGCTTCCATTAAAATTTCTGAATTACGTCCTGCTGGTTCTGAATTGTTCCAAGATTCTGAAAGCTTCCTCAGCGAACTCTCTGAAAGTCGTGAAGTAGCTCAAGTTTTGGGTGGTTGGAGTTATTACAACAACCAACAAAGCAACAGCATTGTCAGCAATGCTGGTAATACCGTCAACGCTAACACATGGGGCAATGCCAACACCGTCGTTGGTAATGGTTAATGGTCATTAATTTATGTCCCTGAGAAGATTTGATGCATTGGGACATATAGCCATATAGGAATGCCAAAACTGCCATTCCTAATGTTGGTGAATGGGATTTAATTTCAATAAATCCTATTTACAATGCTAATAAAAGATAGGACTTGTTGAGAAATCACGGACTATCTTTTATTAACATAAATCGCTACATCTAAATAATCGTCTATGTTAAGCTATCCCAAATAAATGAAATCAAAAAAAATAGATTTCTCCAATAGAAATATAATTATAAAAACAGCCACGAATTTAATAGTACTTACGCAATAACTCTCTGAAACTCTTAGAGGTTGTTTGAAAAGCCTTGGCGACTATAAGTCACGGCTACACGAGACTTTACCCACCTCCGTGGGTTAAAAATCCTTGATTTTCTATTAGTCTACCTCCGTGGACTTCTCTGCGAGACGCTACGCGAACGCTTGTGTAGTAGCGAATTCATTAGCCCAATATCTTTTCAAACATCCTTTTATTCATTTGCGTACTTGGCGGTAGCCTGCGGTAAGCCGCTTCGCGTCTAAGTTTTCTAATGATTTTGCGTAAGTCCTGTTTAAAATATAGGAATCAGGTTTGATTTTTGAAACGATCTACGTAGTCAGGGAACAGGGAATAGGGAACAGGAAAGAAGGCTTTTTAAGGTGTACTGAGTTTTTTCAGAAATCAAATATGAGTCCTATAGAAATAGATTTTTCTAGAAAATGACCTGATATATGGCTATGATATTAAGTTCAGAAAATGTTGTAGAATATCTAAAATTATGTGGTTTTTGTGGATTAGACAACGAAGCTAATACCAAAATTGAGCCGAAATCAGCTAAAAACTTTAACTTATTACTGACTTTTCCAGACGGTCGTAAAGTCCTGATCAAGCAAGAACCTCTCAACCTAGATGGGAAAGCATCTGGTGAGTTTTTGCGAGAATGGCAAATTCAGGAATTTGCCCAGAAATTTCCAGAATTAAGTCAAATGCGCGACTGGATATCAGAGGGACTTAACTTTAATCCCGATGATTCAATTATTATTTTTAATTACCTAGATAAATATCGTGATGTGATGGCTTTCTATGGTAAGGAAAATATTTATCCCTTAGAAATAGCCTCTGCTATAGGAACAATTTTAGCCCGCATCCATAGCTTAACTTTCAATCATAAAGATTATCAAGATTTTTTCTCTTTATCCTTGAAAAATCAAGCTAGCGATCCGGTTAAGCATTTAGTTAAAAATGTGGGACGAATTAGCCCAGAAATTTTTGGTTCTGTTCCTGCTGATGGTCTAAAATTCTTTTCTCTGTATCAACGATATGACAGTTTAGGCCAAGCCATAGCCGAACTGGGAAATTCTTTAAAACCCAGTTGTCTAACACACAATGATCTGAAATTGAATAATATTCTTGTGGCTGATGATTGGGAAGAAGGTATTGACAACAGCACGATAAGATTAATTGATTGGGAAAGATGTAGTTGGGGAGATCCAGCTTTTGATTTAGGTACACTCATTGGTAGCTATTTACATATCTGGTTGGGTAGCATGATTACCAGCAAAACCATGAGTATCGATGAATCCTTGCGGATGGCGACGACACCCTTGGAGATAATCCAACCTTCTATTGCTGCTTTAGCGATCGCATATTTAAATCACTTTCCAGAAATCTTAGAGCATCATCCTGATTTTTTACAACGAGTCGTACAGTTTGCTGGTTGGAATTTGATTATCGCTATTCAATCAACACTGCAATACCAAAAATCTTTTGGTAATACAGGTATCTGTATGCTGCAAGTGGCTAAGTCTTTATTGTGTCGTCCAGAAGCATCAATCCCTACAGTTTTTGGAGTGCAAGCATCAGAACTTACAATGTTGAGAGTTTCGCTTCAATAGATATCACAATGGCTAGTGATTAATGAAGGTAAAAAAGATCGATTGTCTCAAAGTCGATTCTGAATAAGTCTTCGACTACATAAAGATAGCTAACTCTCTTAATACATCCGTCTGATTTATACCAGTCTAGTCGTAATATTCCTTAAGGAATTGTGTCTTCTATATGTGGTATCTTAATTAGCTGTGGGAGCATCAAATCCACAAGCTTATCTCCCCTTAATTAAAGGCAAGCACCTATGCAACTACTAGATCCGTTGCCAATACAACTAGCAGCTATTCCAGAGTCATTGCAGCATTCATTGGAAGATATTGTTAATAAAATTCAGATAAAATCCAAATTTTCTATTAACCATCCCGACTATAAACCCCTAGAAATAACAGATGAGACACTCTCACGCTTTCAGCAATTGCCCTCAGATGTACAAGATAAATATTTAAACGCCCAACTATCTAATTTTCTCTACGGCATTTATTACAACGGTTCCTTAAAACGTGCTTTAGCACTTGAAGGAGAAACAACAAATTTAGCCGTTAACCAAAATTTAGAAAATAACACCTTTCTAGGTGTGGATGTAGTGTTTTACAATCGCCTTCATGAAAGCAACAAGGGCGAAGGCTATTTTAGCCCTGATTGGCTGGCAGTAAAAGAAGAATCAGATGGTGCTTTAGCTGTACACAAGGGTGGTTTAACTCTGCACATTGACCGCACTAAACATTTGCGATCGCAAGACGAAGCTGTGACTGTAGGTAATACAGTTGCCATCAAACTGCCCAAAAATTTAGTGCAAAACGGTTTTTACATGGCAGTTAGCAATGCAGGCTCTTACAGTGGTGAAGATATAGTACGAGTCTATTTCAACTTAACTACTGATGGTGCAGTTGCAGTCATGGAAAGCTTGACTACCCAACTTAATGCCATCACCCTTCCTTTCAATTTTAAAGCGTTGTACAACCCTTCAGATTATGGGCGTCACGACTCAGCGGTGCTTTACTTTGACAAAAACAACTATGAAGTTGTCCACCCAGTACTAGAAAAGGTGTATACAGAACACCAATCTCATTTTCTGTCAGAAGTGCCTTTATTTACTAAACTTATCGCACCAGGGTTAGCGATCGCTGAAGAACCAGATCAGAAATTTGGCGAAAAAGAAAGCTTTGGGATGAATCGCTGTCAAATTATAACCAATGGTTTGATAAAAGCTTGGGAGCAAGAGGATAATTCGCCAGAAGGTCGGATGGCATCAATTTTGGCACAATTCTCCGCACTGGAAATTGATCTGCAACGTCCTTACCTCAATGCCAAATCTGATGATATTTATCCAGCTTTAAAGTCATGAAAATTACTAATCTTGCTCCTGATATTCAGACTCCCGATTTTCAGCCACAGTTAACAGCTGCTGAAGAACTTGCCATTGCTAATAGTAGATTTGCTCAATCAGATTTACCTTTTTACCGCAAACTTGGACGGACTGACTTAACTGTTAGTTGTTTAGGACTAGGAGGTGGAGGCCACATCTCCAGTGAAGATAGCCTTTACGCCTTCGACCAAGGCATCAACTACTTTTTCTACTCCAGCGATTTACATCAATATCTTTATAGTTCCATGCGTCCTGCACTCCGTCAATTATGCGGACGCGGTTCCTCAATGCGTGAGAAGGTAGTTCTGGCAACTGTCAGTTACATGATTAGAACCCCAGACACAGCATTCACCTATTTATACGATCAATTTATCGATCTGGGTATTGACTATATTGATGTGTTTTTCTGGGGCTGGATTGATGAGCATAATCATCCTGCTTTTGAGAAGTGCATTAGCGCCTCAGACGATATCCGTGGTCCGGGGTCAGTAACTCAGCGTCAAATAGAAAGAGTATTTGGTGTTTCCGAAAAGATGAAAGAAATGGGTGTGGTGCGCTATATTGGTGCTTCTTTTCACGACCACGATTTAGCAAAACAGTGGCTAAATAGCCCTTTTTTGGATGTTGCGATGGTGAGGCACAACGTGGCACATCGTACAGCCCAAAGAAAGGTTTTCCCCCATTTGGATGCCAACGATCCTCATCGACCTGGTATTGTTACTTTTAAGTCATCAGGTATGTTTAATGCCCTTTGGGAACCACCTGTTGGTCTACCAGATGGATGCTGGCAACCTTCAGTCCCAGATTTATATCGCTATTCTTTAAGTCAAAACTCTGTTGATGTTGCCTTAACAGGATTGTTAAACCGCGAACACGTAGATGCAGCGATTCAGGGTGTGCAAAAGGGCAAACTTACCCCTGAAGAAATCGACTACCTCAACCTTTATGGTGACTTACATCGCAACCGCATCAAACCTCACGAAATCCCTACAGAACGTTTGCTTGTTGGCAGGTAGAAAGAAAAACAATATTACTTAAACATCATCAAGCCATGACAGAACAATTAGAACAAACTTTACCGCTCAAGGTTTTAACCAACGAACCCGTGCAAGCCCATCTAGCAACCGATGCAGAAATTTTGACATATCTGCGTCATTCTGCTAGGTTTGCAGAAATTGCGATCGCTGCTGAACGTGAGGCATTAGTTTTAGCTAACTGCAACCAGTTAGGAATTGAAATATCTGATGATGAATGGCAAGCCGCTGGCGATGCTTTTCGCTTGGAACGCAAGTTATGGGGAAATGCAGAAACTAGTGCATGGCTGGAGGAGCAGCGCATTAGTGTAGATGAGTGGTCGCAAGGAATTAAAGTAGTACTGTTGGAGAAGAAGCTTAAAGAACATCTATTCGGTGCAACAGTCGATGGCGCTTATGTTTCCAACCGCGACAACTATAGACGGGTAGCGCTATCGCAAATTCTGGTTACCGATCTGGCAACTGCTTGGAAAATCGTGCAAATTCTACGCGAAGGACAAGCTTCTTTCTGTGCTTTGGCTTTGGAACATTCTAAGGGTCAGCAGTCACAAGAAAATGGCGGTTTTGTAGGAGTTCGCTATTTAGTAGAACTGATACCGGAAATTGCCAAACCTCTTACTGAAGCTAAGGAAGGTGAAATTATTGGCCCTGTGCAAACAAAAGTGGGGTATCACGTTATGAGAGTGGAAAAGTGGTTCCCGATAGAATTGAATCAAGCAGTGAGAGAACAAATTATGGACTCGTTGTTTCAAGCGTGGTTGCAAAATTTGAAAAATTCTAACCATCAAACTTAATATATTTGTGGGGCGATAAAAAGGGCTAGGATGCAGAAAGGAATGGCATCCTTTCAGGGTATTTTGTCTCCCCACAACAATACAGCAGTTTGCAACTAAATGAGGTACAGAACCAAGAATTCACAAACCAAATTATTCTTCTGCTTCCTGCCTCCTGCCTCCTGCCTTCTGCCTCCTGCCTCCTGCCTCAAAACCAGTGACTTTGTACCTCATGCAAAAGAAAACTGCTGTATGTAGACCGAAGACAGGAAATAGAAAAAACTTTGTAGCTTTGTTTAATCAACAGTTGGTGTCGCCACTTTAACTAATAATTCAGTGGGATTGTAGTTATCTGTAATAACTTGTGGACAACGCATACAAGCTGCCTTACCTTCCTGCTCCCACCATCGGCAATTTCGGCGTATAGAACAAGGTGGTAGATCCTCTACTACCGTTGGCAAATTTTCTACAACTCGCATTGCCAGACGACAATCTTTACCATCAAAATGTTGACAACCCTTAGTTGCACAGGGTGCAGCCGTCCGAAAAATTTCAGTGGGTGTTACCGGACTAGCTTTTGCTATTAGTTCATCTGTGACAGCTTGTGGCTGCTTAAGATAAGCAATGCGGGGTTCTGTGACTGTGCCACCAACGACGCCGAAAACAACACTATCCTGCCATTCTGGTCTTGCACTAGGGCAAAGTATAGTCTTTTCAGTAGCGATGTCTTCCATAAATTGAACCTATAGTGAATTGTATTTTTAAGCTGATGGAGATTTACAGATAGTTTCAGGTCAGACTGCTCTCCATCAACCTAAATAAGCAAATTAAATGTCCAAGAGTTTAATAGTTACTAGCAACTTAAAAGGCTTGTGCGCCCAAGTTGGGATCTTGTGCAATTAGTCCACAAGTAATCGGTTCTCTCAAAATAATGCCACCTGCAATGGTCGGCAATGTCTTCACAAGAGAAGTACTTGCAACGATTGCAAAACCACCTGTAACGTTTGCCATTTCCTCATCAGGCAGAGTTAGTAAAGCATCTTCTGAATCCTGATTTAGGTTCCGTCGTGCTACTGCATTGTTAACAGCATTATCAATTAGATTGTTAATTTCAAATTGAATATTTGAATTCTTGTTCTTGCCTTCCATTTTGCTTTTCCTCAGAATATATAACTAGATAGGGCTTGCTGAATAACTAAGTACTTTAATTGCCTAATACCAATTTGAAAAATGAGTGCGACAGATGGAAAACTGAAACACTTATCCAATGGATGTTTCACAATCCAAAATCGAAAATCGTTCGACTGAGCGTAGCCGAAGTCTAAAATCCAAAATGGTATAATCTTGTCTATATTCTAGGTATAAGCAAAATGATTTAATTATGTTTTGAAAATTTTGAATAGACATAAATAAAACTTTTATGTCACCCATTAAGAAATCGACACTTTTAGCCAACACTATTTATTTATCAAGGTTTGTGTATCTATCAATTACTCTACACTAAGCTTCTGCACCAATTATCAAATAATATTTCACTATTTTTTTAACCTTTAATAGAACATTTATGTCCCAAAGACTTTTCCAAATAATGGGTAATATTTAACGGCAATATAAAAAGTAAGACTTAAGTCTATATGAGTAAATCGTTTCAAGGCCGATCGAGAAAACTTCAAATTCCAAATGGGAGGCAGAGTTGGTATTACTAACATCTCTAGTCATTACTCTTCACCCTTTCAAACAAAGCTCGATAGACAGGCTCACCCTTTTTTTGCGTGCCTATTTCCCGTTCTGTAGGAACTGGTAGCGGATTTTTCGCTAGCCATTCTTCTGCACCAACTTTCTGAAAAGCTGAATTAGCAGCAAAGCGATCGCGCATTTCCACAGCCACAAATTCCATATCTGATTGCATAAATACCAACCCCCCAACCGCAAGATACTTAGCTAAGTCTGCCACTAGTTCTGGTTGCACTACACGACGTTTAGCGTGGCGGGTTTTAAACCAAGGATCGGGAAATTGAATAGTAACGCGTTTTAAACTTCCTAGAGGTAGGGAAGATAAAAGTGAATGCAGTGAGTTATTCACATTGCAAAATAAATAGTGCAGGTTTGTTAAGCCTAATTCAGAACGTAACTTATTCGCCTCTACCACCAGCGGTTCCCGAATTTCCAAGCCGAGAAAATTCCAGTTGGGTTCTATCTGGGCCATATTCAACAAAAACAGCCCCTTAGCGCAGCCAATATCTAAATGTAGTGGTTGATTTGGCTTTGCATAAATTTTTTCCCAGTCTTGGGGACTTGCTGGTGTTTGATACTTTTTACCAAGTGGATTAACATGCTGACGGACTCGGACTGCTGCCAAAATTTGTTCTCCTTTACGTGAAAATATCCTATGGTGAAACTTCAGGTTATATCAATTCAAAAAATGTTTGCGACCAGACACCCACCCTCACTGATGCACACCCTACCCGAAGCCTTGGAGAGGGTTGGGTAGGGTCTTATCTATGTATTGCATTCTTTTTTCAAATTGGTATTACAAGGAAGTCTAGCAAAAGTATGCCAAAAATTATCGGTCTATCATTCAATTGCCTACCCAGCAGCAAGTTTGTACCATCTTTGCACTGTTTTTTTTGGTTTTCGAGAAATTTATATTTTGGAAGTCCCTCATTTTGCATTAATCTCTAGAATTAAAATGCCTTAACACATTTGCTTTAGTCGTGGAGGGAGGAAATTTAAACAGTGGATATTTTAGATTTGTTTTACAAGGGTGGGCCAGCGATGTGGCCATTGCTAGTTCTCTCGATTCTGGCTTTGAGTGTCATTTTCGAGCGTATATGGTTCTGGTTGCGAATTTTGACTCAGGAAAAGCAAATAGTCGATCGTATCCTAGATGCTGCCCAGGATAATTGGGAAGTAGCTGCGGACATCGCAAGACTTGCAAGCCATCAGCCTGTCGGGCGTTTTCTCTACGCCCCTCTACGTTTTGCGAAAACTGATGCGGAAACCTTTCGACTAGCACTGGAGGCTACAGCAGAAGACGAATTAGCTGGGATGCGCAGGGGCGAAAAACTTTTAGAAGCCGTGATTGCCCTTGCGCCACTGTTGGGATTGTTGGGCACAGTTTTGGGTTTAATTCAGTCTCTGCGCTCAATTCGGATTGGCGATTTGGGAACTGAATCTACTGCTGGGGTGACTACTGGTATTGGTGAATCCTTAATTAGTACGGCAAGTGGGCTAATAGTTGCCATCATTAGTTTGGTATTTTACCGCCTATTTCAAAGTTTTGTAGTCAACCAAGTCAAAGTTTTTCGGAAGGCAGGGAATGAGATGGAATTGCTCTATCGCCAGTCTCCTCCTGACTTTAGCAATAGGACATCAGCAATTGTGCCAGAAAATTTCACTCCACCCCGCAAGCCAGGAAAGACTAGAATTCCTGAACCTCCTGAACCCCCAAATACACCTAATTAATAGTCAATAATTCAACCCCTGAACAGGCTTGAGAGTGAGACATGAAAGTTAATCTACATACTCCAATTGAAGAAGTCCAAATTCAAATCATCCCTTTAATTGATGTCGTTTTTTGTATCCTGACATTTTTTTTATTAGCGGCTTTACAATTTACACGGCAACAGGCAATAAATGTTGATTTGCCTAAAGCCAGCCCCAGTACAGTCTCTGGAATAACATCACAGAGTGGAAGTGTGATTGTTACCATCGATGCTGTGGGCAATACTTACATAGAAAAACAGCCTGTAAAACAGGAAGATTTGAGGCAGAGTTTAAAACAGTATCTCCAAGCAAACCCTAATGCCATTGTCGTGCTGAATGCTTCGCGCACAGCAACTTACAATGATGTGATTGAGACATTGGATTTGCTACGACAAGTAGGGGGCGATCGCGTTTCTTTGGGAATTATTCCTGGCCCATCTCAACCATCCATAAACTCGCCTAACCAGCCTGCTGTCCCTTCTTTCCCAATCAATCCTGGTGCTGCGCCACTTCCAGGAATCAATCCCGAAGGGAATATTACCCCAAAATTCCCCTTAGCACCTAATTCTGTACCCTTTCCTAGCATTACTCAGCCTCCAACTGGGCAAGGCATCAGTCCTATCAATCCTAGTATTTCTCCAGTGGTTCCTAACTCAACAACACCTCAAGCGCCTGTAGCACCTAAACAAACCCAACCTCCTCTTAAAAGATGAGATAGGGGAATGGGGAATTGGGGATGGGGCATAGGTTATTCTCTTTGTCTCTTTGTCTCCTTGTCCCCCACTCATCATTCCCAATTCCCCCTTCAAGCCTTTTAGCAAACCTAAAGATATCTAGAATAAATCTCGGCTAAAGAAAAAAAAGCTGCTAATTTACAAATAATTGGTTGAGCTTTAAAGATTTTTCCACCTATAGATTGAGGAACATAATCACCAATTACCATCCACATTTCATACCAAATTGGGGAAGGATGTTCAAATAGGTTAACAGATTGAAAAGCGCTTGTATCAAGCGTGCTTCAGTGTGTCCTAATTACGAACTACGAACTACGAACTACGAATTACGAATTACTAATTAGTATCAGGGGTTGTGGCATGAATATCGTGACGCTTTTAATTGTTTGGGTAGTAACAGCTATCAGCTTGTTGATAATTAGTAAGTTGCCTTTGGGAGTTGAAATTGATACTCCTGGTAAAGCGTTTCTTTCTGCCGCAGTGCTTGGTATCGTGACGGCAATAGTCAGACCGATTTTAAGTCTCGTTTTTGCAGTACCAAACCTACTCACTTTGGACTTATTATCCGGCATTTTCACATTTATGATTGCCGTGGTTTGTTTTAGTATTGCTGCTTGGTTAGTAGAGGGCTTTCGCTTGCGCTACGGGATTTGGAGTGCTGTTATTGGGGCATTTACGCTGACTATAATTAACAGCTTAATCTACAAAATATTGGGCGTCTAAAGCTAAGAGTTAGGAGTTAGGAGTTATTAACAATTCCTCACTCATAACTCCTAACTCATCACTGCCAAATTCTAACTATTCGTTGGAACTTGGGGGAGCAACTGGGGTAGTTGATTGTTGTTTACGTTGCTCGCGTTTTTTGCGATCGGCTGAGAGTATATCTGCCATCACCACTAGCGCTTGCGCCATTTTGTCTAGGTTAGAACGGTATAACTCCAAATCCTTGTTGAGTTTGTCATCAGAAAGATGCAAGCCAGCAGCGATCGCTTTTAGCGCCTCAGTGAGTTGCTTTTCATCTTTGACTAATTCGGGATCTGACTGTTCTAATAACGAAAATACACCAATTGCGAACAAACGGTTGTATTTAAAGTTAGGATTATTGGCGATCGCTTGTAGGGTTGCTTGCAAGTCAGCATCTCTATCTAGGTAAGTAGTTTGGCCCAACCACCCAATTAAATCTTTAATTGGCAAACCTTTAGCTACAGCTTGCAATCTTTGGGCATCCTGTCGATATTGTTGCGGATCTGTTTCTATAGCCTGACATAAGGCGTTAAAAATTGATTCTCGATCCCGTTCTGGTTGATAGCCTTCCATGAAGCGATCAAAAGTAGTGACGACACCCAAGGCATAAATTGGATTGTAGCTAAAATCGATATTTACTGACAGCAGATGCATTTCCACCATCAATTCTTCTACTACCCGACGATAAATAGTGTTGATCGGACGGGTGTGAAGATTGTAGAAAGTTCGCTTTGTATCAGAGACTGTACGGACGTTATTCACAAAGAAAAAAGAAATGTTAAGGGCGACGTATCTTTATTTTCTCGCTTAAAGGCTACTTTGCCAAGTTGAGCTTTTAGCGGGTGACGGTTTCATTTACAATATATACACATCAAAAGTATTTTATAAGCTGGTAACTAGACGAAATAAGACCCTTTCTCCTGAAAAACTAGCTAAAAATTATTATCCTTAATGATCTATTTATTGTACTTATGAACTTCTCGCCACAGTTAATTGCTTTAGGTGAGTACCTAGCTGGTGAATTTGATAATCGGGAACAAGCCATAGCAGAACCAGTTTGGTATGTCCACCTGTGCCTGTGGCAAAGACCAGTTAATCTGTTTACAGAAGATAGCATCACCTTATTTGCCGAACAGGCTAACGTTATTACCTTAGATCAACCTTATCGCCAGCGAATTATCCGGTTGCGTCAAAGCAGCGACTCTGACGCAACTGTGGAAGTTCAATATTATATGCCTCAAGATCCAGGTGCATTAAAAGGCGCAGGTGATAACCCTGCTCTATTAAACACACTGACATCCGAACAATTAGATTTACTACCAGGTTGTATCCTAACAGTTACTCAGGAGAAACTAACTGGCGATCGCTATAAGTTTACCGCTACCCCACTACCAGAGACTAGTTGTAGCTTTACTTATCTTGGCAATAGCATCCATGTTTCTTTAGGTTTTGCAGCTACAGCGACAGAATTTCACAGCTACGACAAAGGAATTGATCCCGCAACTGGAAAAGCAACCTGGGGGGCAATTATGGGGCCCTATCGCTACACCAAGCGAAATCAGTATTCAATAAGATAAAGTTATGAGTTATGAGTTATGAGTTATGAATTTTGAATCAACTCCTCACTCCTCACTCTTAACTTCTAACTCTTTTTTAGCTGGCAATGCTACGAGGTACGCCTTCTAAAGCTTCCTCTTCTGTTTCAAAGATTTCAAAAACAGTATCCATCATCGTCACTTCAAACACGAGTTTGGCTTCTGGATGTACATTGCAGATGCGGAAACTGCCTTTGACTTTATCAGCATCACGCATTCCAGCTACCAAAGATGTAAGACCAGAACTATCAATAAAATTTACCTGAGCCAAATTTACAACTACATGGCGACTGAGTTTGGAAATACACTCTTGTAACTTCAGGCGAAATTGCCAAGCCGTGGTGATATCCAGACGGCCTGATGGTGTCAAGACGATAACGGTGTTTCCGTCTTGGGTTGTATAAGTTTTTTGGTCTATATGAATCACTAAAGCCCTCCCCGTGGCATTCCTTTTAAGATTAACTAGTGACAGAATTTTCTAATGCTGTCACTTGAGATTAACAAGCTATAGCTAAATTTGTCACCTTTTTCGGCTAAGTGCTTAACTTTAGTAGTTATAACTCACCAAAATAGTGGGGAGTGGGGAGATGAGGGAAATGAGACAGCCGGGGAAGATCACTTTCTTATAACTCCTAACTCCTAACTCCTAACTCAGCACGGGCTAAACGCCCCGCTACCGCTAACAGCACTCAGAACTACTTGGGTGTCCAGTTGATCCAATCTTGAGGTTTAAGGAAAGTTTCATACAACTCGGCTTCAGGGGAATTGGGTTCTGGTTGATAGCCGTATTCCCAGCGCACTAGGGGAGGTAGGGACATGAGAATTGATTCGGTGCGTCCGTTGGTTTGCAGACCAAAAATAGTGCCTCGGTCATAAACCAAGTTAAATTCTACATAACGTCCCCGGCGGTAGAGTTGAAAATTCCGTTGGCGATCGCCATACTCTATCCCATTGCGCCGTTCTACAATTGGTACGTAAGCTGGTAAAAATGCTCTGCCACAGTCTTGCACAAAGCCAAACAAATCTTCCCAATTGCGGGTTGCTGGTGTTCCCACTTGGTTGCTATAAATAGCCGCTTCCCCATTGGGATTTGGCCCGCGATATAAAGCACCCTGCCCATCTTGGTAATCAAAAAACAGACCACCTACACCCCTTGTCTCATCACGATGCTTGAGGTAGAAATATTCATCACACCACTTCTTAAACACTGGGTAATACTCTGGGTGGTGTTGGTCGCAAGCTTGCTTTAATGTTTTGTGTAAATGTGCCGCATCTTCAGCAAAGGGGTAATAAGGTGTCAAGTCAAGACCGCCACCAAACCACCACACTGGCCCCGCTTCAAAGTAGCGATAATTGAGATGAACTGTAGGCACATAAGGATTGCGAGGATGTAATACCATTGAAGTTCCTGTGGCATAAAAGCCATGCCCTGCGGCTTCAGGGCGTTGGGTTAAAATTGAGGGTGGCAAATGGGAACCCTGAACTTCAGAAAAATTTACACCTGCTTGTTCAAATATTGCACCATCTCGCAGTACGCGCGATCGCCCTCCTCCTCCTTCTGGGCGTTCCCAACTATCTTCATTAAACTTAGCCACGCCATCTAGTTTTGCCAATGATTCGGTAATTTCGTCTTGCAGTTGTTTCATAAACTGACTGACCCTAGCCTGAGAGTCAGGTGCTGGCAAAGACTTTGATGATTCTGCTTCTACAGTTGGTGTTTGCGAGTTGGTCAACATAGATTCCCGAACCTAAATTACAATTTCCAGAAAGCCACAAATTTTTCATTTTAAAATTTGGGGGAAACACGCACCAACAATCTAGCTCTATTTGCCCAACCCGCTTTTTTCTTCCTGGGTTAAGCATTTATCCGATTGATGGGCATCACTAGAGTTATTTTCCCTCAAATGCGTATAGGCTTGTATATTGAATTAGTTTTTTTTGAAATTCTTAATTGGAATATTCTGGTATAAAGACTAAATTTTAGTCTTAAGCTTGAAGTATCAAGGATTTGACTGGTCTACTCAAAACTTTTTTGTCATATTGCTGATGTTGGCTGTTTGGGTCTGTATCGAATCGAGGCTTGCTATGTTTAGGGCATTTTTGAGAAAGTTTTAATTTAGCAGTAAAGCGTAGTTGCACACCATACCAGATTTCCCAGAAAGTATCTAGGGAGGAGGATTAGGAAAATGCAAGGTTGGTTATCCAAATTCATCCACCGCAAACGTCGTCGATTTTGCGCTTCTCTGGTGTGGACGTATCGAGAGATTAGTTCTGCTTCTGTAGATGAACTGTGGCAAAAAGTGGTTGACTTAACAGATGTTTCCTGGCATCCACAACTTAAGAGTACTAATGTCCCGCGTGGATTAGTACCCAAGCCAGGATTAATTTTTCAAGCTGTAACACGCTTTTCGCCGATACCCATCAGAATTTTTGTGGAGCGCGTCAATCCCAGAGAGATGCTGAGTATCCGCGTGATGGCGATTCCTGGAATAGAGGAACGGGTAACTTACCAAGTAGAGTCAACAGTTTGTGGTACTTGTTTGTCTTATTCTGTAACGCTACGGGGTTGGTTATCGCCCTTGATTTGGTCTTTATCCCGTCCTTATGCAGACCGCGTTGCACGCTCTTTAGTCGAGGCAGTAGAAAAGACGGCATTACCAGCGGTATCTGGTAAGAAAAAATCTCTTAATGACAGTTGTTTTGATTTTTAGGTACTGGGGAAGAAGCAGGGGAGCAGGGGAGCAGGGGAGCAGAGGAGCAGAGGAGAAGTAGCAGTAAGTGCTTTCCCCTCTGCCCTTCGGTAACAGAGCGTGCCGTACCCCTCCGGCGAAGCAAGCTACGCGCAGCGTCTCGTAGAGAAGTGCTGCCCCTCTGCCTCTTTTCCATGCTCAATGCCCAAAGGAAGTTAAGATTCAATTAGGTAATAATGCTATTTGCTAAGTTTTATTACAGCAGTAACAGTGATAAAAATTAGCTGACCTTACTTAAGAAAGCATCCAGTTAATAGTTAAGATGTTCTCCACAAGTGTATTTATTCATTTTGAATTTTGAATTTTTATGTACGATGTCCTCGATTCCCACTCTGTATTAGAAATTTTGCGACCAGTGGAAGACCCAGAACTCCGCAAAAGTCTGGTAGAACTGAATATGATTCGCAACGTAAAAATTGACGGTGGTAAGGTTAGTTTCACTTTAGTATTAACCACTCCTGCCTGTCCTTTACGTGAATTTATTGTCGAAGACTGTCAGAAAGCTGTCAAAAAACTCCCAGGCGTTACAGATGTCAGCATAGAAGTGACGGCAGAAACACCGCAACAAAAAAGTTTACCCGATCGCACTGGCATTTCTGGAGTCAAAAATATCATTGCTGTTTCCAGCGGTAAAGGTGGCGTTGGTAAAAGTACGGTTGCAGTGAATGTAGCAGTGGCTCTAGCCCAAACTGGGGCGAAAGTCGGCTTGCTAGATGCTGATATTTACGGGCCCAATGACCCCACCATGCTGGGTTTGTCTGATGCTCAAATTACTGTGCGTTCTACTGAAACAGGTGACATCCTGGAACCTGCTTTTAATCACGGCGTCAAATTAGTTTCAATGGGCTTTTTGATTGACCGAGATCAACCAGTAATTTGGCGGGGGCCTATGCTCAATGGTGTAATTCGCCAGTTTCTCTATCAAGTTGAATGGGGTGAACTGGACTATCTGATTGTAGATATGCCACCGGGAACGGGAGATGCTCAGTTAACTTTAACGCAAGCAGTGCCGATGGCAGGGGCAGTAATTGTCACCACGCCGCAAAACGTAGCTCTGTTAGATTCTCGCAAGGGATTGCGGATGTTCCAGCAAATGAATGTTCCGGTATTGGGGATCGTGGAAAATATGAGCTATTTTATCCCCCCCGATCGACCAGATAAGCAATATGACATCTTTGGTTCCGGTGGTGGCTCCAAAACAGCTGCTGAATTGGGAGTGCCACTGTTGGGGTGCGTGCCGCTAGAGATTTCCACGCGAGTTGGTGGTGATAGCGGTGTACCGATAGTTGTTGGCGATCCAGATTCAGCTTCAGCAAAAGCATTAACAGCGATCGCTCTTACTATTGCTGGTAAAGTATCAGTTGCTGCCCTGACATAATTATAAATTTTGATTTCTATCTACTTCCTGGGCTATAGCTTGGGAATACTAGAAATTGGGTGTTAGGGATTAGAGAAGTTGGGGAAGAATAAATATTGATTATTGACTAATTCTCAAACCCCAATCCCCAACAATTAAAGCTAAAGTCTAAACTGGCACAATGTTGTTAAAACGATCGCTCCCCAAAATTCGCTGGAAGTCTTGGGTTAAGCCCTGGCAGCATGTAGATTGGCTACTTTTTTGTTTGCCAATTGCTGTCAGTATTTTTGGCGGCCTGATGATTCTCAGTACAGAACTGAAGCAGCCAGTAACTGACTGGTGGTGGCACTGGATGGTAGCGGGTATCGGCGTGCTTATAGCCCTATTTTTATCTCGCATCCGTTATGAACTCTTGATGCAGTGGCACTGGGTAACATACACACTGACGAACTTCAGTTTAATTGCCGTGATGATTGCTGGTACTAGCGCCAAAGGGGCACAACGGTGGATTAGTGTCGCCGGCTTTAACGTTCAACCCTCAGAATTTGCCAAAGTCGGTATGATTATCACATTAGCAGCCTTGCTACACAGGCGGACTGCTTCTAGCCTCGAAGGCGTTTTCCGCGTTCTGGCAATCACCGCTATACCTTGGGGATTAGTATTTTTGCAGCCAGATTTAGCAACATCACTAGTATTTGGTGCGATCGTCTTAGGAATGCTTTACTGGGCAAATGCTAACCCAGGCTGGTTAATTCTGATGATTTCTCCGGTGGTTGCCGCCATTTTGTTTAGTATATCTTGGCCTTTAACAGAGCCGATAGTTTTATTCAAAGAACTATCTTTTGGGCCATTAGGATTAATTTGGTCAGTTGCAATGGCTATTGTGGGCTGGCAAACTCTTCCCTGGCGTCGATTTGGTTTAGGTGCTATCGGTGCGTGGACTCTCAATATACTGGGTGGCGAATTAGGAGTCTTCGCCTGGAACCATGTTTTGAAAGAGTATCAAAAAGACCGACTAACTGTATTCATGAATCCCGATCACGATCCACTCGGTGCTGGATATCACTTAATCCAATCTCGCATTGCTATTGGTGCTGGTGAAATCTGGGGATGGGGTCTGTTCAAGGGGCCCATGACACAACTGAATTTTGTACCAGAACAGCATACAGACTTTATTTTTTCCGCAGTGGGGGAAGAATTTGGTTTTATTGGTTGTTTGGTAGTGCTGTTTGTCTTCTGCTTAATTTGCTTGCGTCTACTGCATGTTGCCCAAACCGCCAAAGATAACTTTGGTTCCTTGTTGGCTATTGGCGTTTTGTCCATGATTGTGTTTCAGCTGATTGTCAACATTGGCATGACTGTTGGTTTAGCACCTGTGGCAGGAATTCCCCTACCTTGGATGAGTTATGGGCGTTCTGCGATGCTGACTAACTTCATTTCCTTGGGAATAGTAGAATCGGTAGCAAATTTTCGACAAAGGCAGAAGTATTATTGATTCGTCATTAGTCATTTGTCCTTTGCTAATAACTAATGACAAATGACTATTAACAAGTATTAAGCTATTAAAAGGAAACAAGCGAGGCTAAAAAAATGATTCTGCCTGGAGCAACTGTTCGCGTCAAGAATCCCGCAGATACCTATTATCGCTACGAAGGACTCGTGCAACGGCTGAGTGACGGCAAAGTAGCCGTATTATTTGAAGGTGGTAACTGGGATAAATTAGTTACCTTCCGCCTGAGCGAATTGGAACTCGTAGAAACCACCGCCGGACGTAAAAAAGCCAAATAAGACTTAGTTAGGAGTGAGAAGTTAGGAGTTAGGAGTTATGATTCCTCAACTCATAACTCATAACTCCTAACTCTTAACTCAGCACGGGCTAAACGCCCCGCTATCGCTAACAGCACTCCCATGCGTCTCCCATTACCACAGTTTGCCACTGGCGATCGCCATCCGAACCACATTGCGGAGGTGATTGAAACTACTAGTACCGAATTTTTAGCTCAGTGTTTAGAGCCAGAAGATTTAAGCTTTCCCTCGATGCCACCCTTTGGTAGTTGGGTCTGTTCTGTAGATGAAGAATCTGGCAATCAAATTTATGCGGTAGTGTATTATGCCACAACTATGCCCATAGATTCCGTACACAGGGCGAGAGCATTAGGGTTGTCATTGCAAGACTTACGGGAGGAACAACCCCAAATATTTGCCATGCTCCGCACAGAATTCCGGGCTGCGATCGTGGGATTTGAACTATCTTCGCAAAATCAAAGTTATAACCAAAGAGTATATCAGTATCTTCCACCTCGTCCCCCGCAAATTCATCAAGCTGTTTATCGATGTGAACCAGAAGCTATCATTAAATTTACTGAAGAACTAGATTTTTTACGGACACTGCTGTGTATAAATGGTGCGCCAATAGAGTCTTTAACCGCAGCTGCCATTCGAGATGTATACCAGTTACGCAAAGCTGACCGACAATGGCTAATTAAAGCTGGACGTAGCTTAAGTGTGCTACTTAAAGACGACTACGATCGCTTACGGTTCATTTTGAGTCAAATCCACCCGTAGGTAGTTAATTCTTGAATAATTGCCTAGTTAGTGTAAATTAAGAAGATTTTTGATTTTTCGTCAGGTGGCTTCTCTATTTATTCATATTGATCGGGCGATCGCCCCCAAGGTAATCGCTGTTTTACCATAGCCCCTTCAATTCCTAATATATGGAACTAATATCACAAGTTCTTGTTCTGGAACCAACTTCCCAAGTTCTTGGCAAAGAACCAATTGTTCCCTTTGCTATTTTACTGGTGGTCATCTTAGTTATACCCATCATGTTTGAGCGGCTAAGATTACCAGGATTAGTGGGTTTGGTTTTCTCAGGGCTAGTACTTGGGCCTTCAGGTTGGAATCTTTTTCAGTCTGACTCACCGATGATTAACCTACTATCAGACATTGGGTTAATTTATTTGCTGTTTGTCGCTGGGCTAGAAATTGATTTAGAACAGTTTCGCCGAAAAAAAAGTCGTGCTTTTGGGTTTGCTAGCTTTACTTTCTGTGTACCTCTACTCATGGGAACCTTAGTAGGGCTGATTTTAGGCTATGGCTGGAATACTTCAATCTTAATTGGCTCTTTATTTGCTTCCTATACCCTTTTGGCATACCCCATAATCAGCCGTTTGGGAGTAATAAACAACGAAGCTGTTACTGTCACCATTGGAGCTACGATTTTTACAAACATTGGCGCAGTACTAATATTAGCTATTTGTGTAGCTGTCTCTCATACTGAAGCATTCAGCTTTGCGAAACTACTCACTTTGTCGGGTTGGTTAATTATTTACTCTGTGGCCGTTGTGACAGGCTTTGATTGGGCAGGCAAAGAATTTTTCAAACGGTCTGGAGACGATGAAGGAAACAAGTTTTTATTTGTGTTGCTTTCTGTGTTTCTGGCAGCTGTGGGCGCTCAATTGATTGGAGTAGAAAAAATTGTTGGTGCTTTTTTAGCGGGTTTAGCAGTGAATGAAGCTGTGGGTGAAGGCCCAGTCAAAGAAAAGGTGGTATTTATTGGCAGTGTGCTGTTCATTCCCATTTTCTTTGTTGACCTTGGCTTACTGATCGATCTACCCGCTTTTGCGAACAATCTGAACACGCTCAAGTTAACGCTGTTAATCGTAGTTGGTTTGATTATCAGTAAATTGATCGCCGCTTTGTTGACAAAACTGGTTTACCGCTATAAATGGCAAGAAATGCTAACGATGTGGTCGCTGTCACTTCCCCAGGTTGGTACAACGTTAGCAGCAACGTTAGTGGGATATCAGGCTGGTTTGCTGCCACTGGAAGTATTACACAGTGTGATTATTTTAATGCTTGTCACATCAACCTTGGGGCCGTTGATAACCAGTCGAATAGCTGTTGGTTTGAATTCTCCACCAGATGAAGATCCAGCACCACTCTTAGCTGAGGAGAACACATCAGAAGCAGACAGTGCTTTTACTATAGTCGTGCCTATATATAATCCTCAGACCCAGCAGTATTTGATTGAAATGGCAGCGTTATTAGCACGTCAGTCTCATGGCAAAATTATACCCCTGGCGATCGCTACTGCTGCTGCTCACATGGATGCGCCCCAGTTAGAAGCGTCTCTACAACGGAGTGAGTGGTTATTGAGTAAAGCCACGACACAAAGTCGAACCTTGGGCGTAGCCGCAGAACCAATGCTGCGAATCGATGATGCTTTTGCTCAAGGAATTAGCAGAGCAGCTCGCGAACAAAAGGCTAATTTAATCGTTATGGGTTGGGGTAAACGGACTGGGTTACGAGCGCGTTTATTTGGGAATGTGATTGATGGTGTGCTTTGGGCATCTCATTGTCCAGTAGCAGTGACACGTCTAGTAGAATCACCGAAAAAAATTCAGCGGATCTTAGTACCAATAGAAAATTTAACAGCGCCGACATTACAGCCTGTACAGTTTGCCCAGATGTTGGCAGAGGCAAATCAGAGCCATATTACTGTGCTAAATGTGTGCGATCGCCGCACTAGTTCTAGTAAAATCGCTTGGAGGCGATCGCATCTTTCCCTATTGGTATCTAAATTGGCTTTGTCCAATGCCCCAGAAATTCAAATCATCGCTCACGAAAATGTTGCCCAAGCAATTTTGCAGGCAGCAAGATTATATGATTTAGTAATTTTACCTTTTATACGTAATCGTACCAGTCCTGGAGGGTTAGCTATTAGCGATGTCACAACCCAGTTAGCCAGACAACTCACCTGCTCAATTATCATGCTTGGAGAACCGCAACGCACTCAAAGCACAAATTTAATTATGTCTACCACGGTTAGCAGCATTACATCTGCTGTATGATGTAAGGCAGAATACAGTTCAAGTAAGTGGACTTGGGCTGCGTTAGCGTAGTCCGCACTTCTCTTACGAGACGCTGCGCGTAGCTTGCTTCCCCGGAGGGGTACGACAAGCTCAGTGACCGTCGGTGGCATCAAATTTCCAAAAATATTCGCAATAAATGAATCGGCTGTAGGGATTTACATGTGTATTATTTGCATATATCTGTAGCGCGAGTGTCAACCCGATCTCGACTAATTTTTAGTATCCAAGTAAAAACTCAATACCCGTAAAAATACTTTATATTTTTGAAGATTTGATAAAGATCGGCTGAACAACAAACAATTTTTAAACAATTTTTGTTATTTTGCTAATTGAATTCTTAAGAAAACAGGTAAAAATATAACAAAACTACAACTGTGAAAAAATAAGTAAGTTCAACAACAATTTTTGATTGAGCCTTGTTCTTTTTTTTGTTTTGTATTTTTGTACCCAAGCTGGGTAATCTAAAAGTAAGTGCAATAGCTACTGAAAATATTTGTAAGTAACTGGGAAACTATGAGAATTTTGGTGACGGGCGGTGCTGGGTTTATTGGTTCCCATCTCATCGACCGACTAATGGCTGCTGGGCATGAAATAATATGCTTGGATAATTTTTACACTGGTCATAAACGCAACATTTTGAAATGGTTAGGCCATCCGTACTTTGAATTGATCCGTCACGATATTACCGAACCAATTCGGTTAGAAGTGGATCAAATTTATCATTTAGCTTGTCCTGCTTCACCAGTACATTACCAGTACAACCCAGTTAAAACCGTTAAAACTAACGTGATGGGAACACTGAATATGTTGGGGCTAGCTAAACGTGTGAAAGCAAGGTTTTTCTTAGCTTCTACTAGTGAAGTATACGGAGATCCAGAAGTTCATCCCCAAACTGAAGAGTATAGAGGTAGCGTCAATCCCATTGGAATACGCTCATGCTATGACGAAGGTAAAAGAATTGCTGAAACTCTAGCATTTGATTACTACAGGCAAAATAAAGTTGATATTCGAGTTGTGCGGATATTCAACACCTACGGGCCGAGAATGTTAGAAAATGATGGTCGGGTAGTGAGCAACTTTATAGTTCAAGCCTTGCAGGGTAATCCTTTAACCGTGTACGGTGATGGTTCGCAAACTCGTAGTTTCTGCTACGTTTCCGATTTGGTAGAAGGATTCATCCGCCTAATGAATAGCGACTACATTGGCCCAATGAACCTGGGTAATCCTGGTGAATACACGATTTTACAATTGGCACAAACTGTGCAAAATATGATCAATCCAGGCGCGCAGATTAAGTTCGAGGCACTACCTTCGGACGATCCCCGACGTCGCCAGCCTGATATCACAAAGGCAAAAACTTGGTTAAATTGGGAACCTACCATTCCTCTGCAAGAGGGTTTAAAACTAACAATAGAAGATTTTCGCGATCGCATTCAAAGCGATGTCAATAATTCAACCACCTGAGTGGCGTCTAGCGTCGCTCTGAATTTTTATGCAGGCTAATACCATCGGTAGCTAGTATATTTAGTTGCTGAGTTTTCCCAAATGTGTAAGTGTAAAGTTGAGAACTTCTTTTTGAAGATTAAGCCCAAATAAGTGAGGAGTTAAATAAATGCGTGTTTGCGTTATTGGTACTGGTTACGTTGGTTTAGTTACAGGTGCTTGCTTGGCTCATATTGGGCATGATGTAATTTGCGTAGACAACAACGAAGAAAAAGTTAAGTTAATGAAGTCTGGGCAGTCTCCAATTTTTGAGCCGGGACTCTCAGAAATTATGCAGTCTGCCATTCAAACAGAGAAGATTCATTTTACTAGCGATCTTGCTGCTGGAGTTTCCCACGGAGAAATTCTGTTTATCGCTGTGGGAACGCCACCTTTACCCACTGGTGAAAGTGATACTCGTTACGTCGAAGCTGTAGCCCGTGGGATTGGGGAAAATCTCAACGGTGGTTATAAAGTCATAGTGAATAAATCTACAGTACCCATTGGCTCAGGTGACTGGGTACGGATGCTTGTTCTAGATGGTGTTGCAGAGCAGCAGAAAAAACTGATACCCGCAGGTGGAGTGCCAAGTGATGAGAAATTACCTGAATTTGTAGCCGAGTTTGATGTAGTCAGCAATCCAGAGTTTTTGCGCGAAGGTTCGGCAGTTCACGACACCTTTAACCCCGATCGCATCGTACTAGGAGGCAATAGCCAAAGAGCAGTAGCCTTAATGCAACAACTCTATGCCCCAATTGTGGAACGCAAGTACGCTGAAGATCAATCTTTACCCCCAGTGCCAATTTTGGCAACAGACCTGAGTTCGGCGGAGATGATTAAATACGCCGCTAATGCCTTTTTAGCCACTAAGATTAGTTTTATTAACGAAGTTGCTAATATTTGCGATCGCGTTGGTGCTGATGTCACCCAAGTAGCCAAAGGTATCGGCCTAGATTCACGCATTGGTAACAAGTTTTTACAAGCTGGTATTGGTTGGGGTGGTTCTTGTTTTCCCAAAGATGTCTCAGCTCTGATTCACACTGCTGATGACTATGGTTATGAAGCCCAGCTACTGAAATCCGCTGTTAGTGTCAACGAACGTCAGCGGTTGATTGCTTTGGAAAAACTCCAACAAGTTCTGAAAATTCTCAAAGGCAAAACAGTCGGACTACTCGGACTGACTTTCAAGCCAGATACCGACGACTTGCGAGACGCCCCAGCACTCATCCTAATTGAGCAGCTAAACAGACTGGGAGCCAAAGTCAAAGCCTACGACCCCATTATTTCCCAAACAGGTATGCGTCATGGTCTTTCTGGGGTGTTAGTAGAAACCGATGCTGAAAGACTAGCTGATGGCTGTGATGCTTTAGTACTCGTCACCGAATGGCAGCAGTTCAGCACTCTGGATTACGTGAAGATGGCGAAACTTATGGCCCACCCCGTTATCATCGATGGTCGTAACTTCCTCGACCCCGAAGCAATGATCCGCGCTGGATTTCAATATGTAGGTGTGGGAAGATAGAAAGTTAGGAGTTAGGAGTGACAAACAAAAATTAATTACAATCTATAGTTAACAACTCCTAACTCCTTTCCTTTCACAACCTAAAGATTTAAACTACCGCCTAGATGATTCTAGGCGGTATTTAATTTGTTTAAAGCTTCTTTTTACATTAACGTGAGTTCGATGAACCTCTCCCTCCCAGCCTCCCTCTCCGAAACGGAAAGGGAGGAGCAACGAAAAATTCAGCTTTTTGCTCCCCTCTCCGACACGGAGAGGGGTTGGGGGAAAGGTCAAATAAGACTTGTCGAACTCACGTTACATTAAATTTTTGTGTGTAATCTTGCATCAAGCGCTATGTGGAATACGTTCAATTTCAGCATATCCACTGAAAATAATTTTTTGACCTTCAGTTTCTAATCGATTGAGACGCATTTTCACTCCATCAAGGTCAAAACGATCCAAATCGACCATATTATCTAAAATTTCTACCAGCGCTACGCTCAAGGTTTGCGAGATTTCCCGTTGTGCTTCTGGCACTTGGTCAAGTTGAATTTTCGGATCTTTGAAAGAAACTCGCCGCCGTCTTTCAATACCTACAGTTAAAATCATGCTCAGGGGTACGAGTTCGCCATTATTTAAATCTGCTTTTGCTACAAGCTGTAAGCGATTTTCTGGCAATAGCTGTATCTGGACATCTGTAAACGAGACTGGTTCACCGCCAGATAATTCTGTCAGTGATGGTACGGTGAGGTTAAGCAGGCGCTTTTTCACCAGTTCCGCATTAAAGGCTTGGTTTATGCCTGCTTCTGATAATATGACTTGAGCGATCGCTTGAGTGGGCTGTTTCAGGCTGAGTTTGCCACTTAAAACCGAGCCGAAGTCAATGGCCACCGCGTCAGTTTCAAACGACATCTCCTCAACCGCGAAATCTCTCCGAATCACCAAGCCACGACCGCTCATTTTGAAGCTATCAATGCTGCCTTGCAAGAGCTTGCTGGAGGGGTAGCAGCGCACAAAGACTTCTACTGACTCGCTTTGGGTAAACAGGTGGCGAATCGTTTGGCTGGCGACTGTGTTGAGCATCCGCTCTCCCCAATCTGTGCCTTTAGGATCTTGTAAACCAGTAAGTCCGCCGAACATGTGGTTTTGGGTCTCTAGAAGTTCTTTGTACTTTTGTAACAAATCGTGAAGAATACAGCAAGCGATCCCGTGATTAATTGTGCTGATGGGTAGGAGTTGGATAACTGATGATTAGAAGTCAAATGTGTTAAATATTACTTTGTATCTCATGAGTGGGAATAATCAAACTAAGTTATTGCTAAAATTCTCACCAGTACTAAATATCATACAGCTAAATATTCTAGAACTTGCCAAGCAGGGTGATACAAATGCGATTAACACTCTGGTAAGTCAGTGGTTAAATTTACCCAGAATTACACCAAAAACTAGTTTAAAACAAAATTGTCTCCAGATAATGCTGGAATCAATTGAAGTTCCAGTACAACAGTTAGTAGTCCCAGTTATTTGTGATGGATTAATTAATTTAGGCATCCAATCTTTAAAAAATGCCAAAATATACGGTAGAGTCACAGGTGAAGATTTACCAGATTGGCAACAAGAAATTGAGTTAGAAGTGCTAGTAAATTTAGCTGTACTAACACCTGAAACAAATTACGATGTGAAATAAGAAGAGCGAGAAAAAAGCGATCGCTAACCCATCCTCTAAGAATTATCTGAGAATCATTGTAATGGTTACACAGTTACCAAATGGTTGGTTGGGTGAGTCCTCGATTGGGGGTGCGTTTTGAGTTGACTGAGGAAGAACTGCAAATTTATCGTCCTGATGGCGATCGCTTTCTGACCTTTTTGGAACTAGATCAACAACGACAGCAAGAAAGACAACGAGCAGAGCAAGCTGAGGCGCAGTTAGAAGCTCTCCGTGCTTTACTACAAGAACGAGGAATTAATCCAGACCAATTGTGAGCGAATTTAATTTACAAGTCTCAGAAAATAGCGATCGCTTTAAACAAAAGGTTTACTAATTCGCAGTCCCACGATCACTAAGTCCCGTTCAACGCTGTCAAGTTCGGCAATGTTAGGCAAATGTCCCCAGCGTTCAAAACCAAACGTTTCAAAGAGTTTTAGACTGGGCTGATTGTGGGCAAAAATGAAGCATACTAAGCTCTTTATACCTAAACTAGGACTTTCGCTAATTGCTTGTGCTAAGAGTTGCCGTCCCAAGCCGCACCGATGAAAGTTAGGGGCTATGTAAATACTAATTTCGGCAGTCTTACTATAGGCGGGTCGCCCATAAAAGGATTGGAAACTAAGCCATCCAGCGATTATTCCATCTATTTCAATTACCCAAAGTGGGCGTTGCGAAGGCGATCGCCCCTTAAACCAAGCAAGGCGACTTTCCACAGATACTGGTTCTAAGTCAGCAGTTGCCATGCGGCTGGGAATTGCAGTGTTGTAAATTGCCACAATTGCAGGCAAGTCAGTTTCAATCGCATGGCGAATAGTCATTGATACCGTCTCGGAAAAAATCTTCAGAAAATATTCAAAAATAATACAGTGTTAACAGTAGCAATTCTACGGATTCTATCGTGATTGTCACAGATACTTTACCAGGTAAGGGCCTTGTACCTTACATAAGATAATGGCTAAAGTATGCGATGGGCACTACGAAAGACACCACCGTTGCTATAACTAGAGGAAAATTCCAACGCACTACCTACTGTATTTCGTGTAACAGAGAGATTTTATAACTCCTTACTTTTAAAGTATAAGTTTTTATTCCTAACGCATTGTTCAGCATTCATCCTAAAGAAATAAGTAGTTTTATTATTTAATTTCGTATTAATTAGTACAAATTTTATATATAGCTAAAGATAGAGGTTGCTACCATATATAAGTCCTTAAAATTAATAAATATAAATATAAGCATACGCATAAGTATCAAATCTATATAGGACTCATATTTGATTTCTGAAAAACCAAATTTGTTAGAAGCTTGCCATACAAAAGTTTGTTTCTCAGTACACTTAGCAAGATTCAAGTACGATTCCTATAGATTAAAGTTAAGTGAAGTTATTATGTCTATTAATTGTTTCAAAAATAATGAGAATTTTACTACCCGTCAAGATAGTAATATTTCAAATATTGTCGAAATAGCACTTTTTATAGATCAAATCAAAAGTAGTATTTGGCTTTTTGGTATTCCATCTTGGCTTTTCGGAATAACTGATAGAAGCATAGCTGCATTTAGCGATGGGTATTTATCTCCTATAGAAATATTTCAGCTATTTACAGCCTCTTTCTTTTTTATGAGTTGGCTATATTTAAAGCCGGAAGAAAGCTTCAATAGCAATGATTTAGAGCCTAGACAATATCAAGAATATCTTGCCCGTACTCAAGCTAACAAGCTTCAATTAAGAAAGCTACACATGATTAGCCAGGAGTATATTTTACCTTTCCCCTATATTTGCCAAATTTATCATCTATTGAACTTAAAACATTTAGAAACAGTTCATAGATTTAGCCTTAATAATCTTAAAATTCTTAATATCAGCCAGTTTCAAACTACAAATGTTGGTGGTAAAATCACATTTCAAACAATATTGGATTCACCAGCTAATCCTTTGAGAATTTGGCGACAGCCAACTGTGGAGGTAGATTTAATATTACATACTCCCTACACTGTTGAACTGAGCATTCCAGTTTATAATCACAAAAGGATAATTGTTATATTTCATGCTTTCCCTTTAAATGACTCAGAACATCAGTTGTTTATAGATATTTATAGTGACTTAGAGTGGCCAAAGCCATTATTACAAATAATATTGCATTTTGCTTCTTGTTTGACACTTTTTGAAGATTTGCCGTATCTAAGAGTTTTAGCTGAGAAAAAAATAGAACGTTTATTCAACTTAAGTAGGACTTCAAATCACGAGAGTGCGTTGCTGTTTAAAAGGTTTGTTGAGCTATATGGACTGAGTGGAGAAGCAACTAAATTACTTGAGGGAAAGGAAGAGAATTAGGAGTTTAAAACTTCTAACTCCTAATTTTATTTGGTTAAGCGCGTGCTAGTAAGGGAGCAGCAGCTAGTAAGGTTTTGGTATAAGGGTGCTGAGGATTGGCAAAAATCTTTTTTGTAAGACCAAGTTCAACAATTTTACCGCCATTCATTACGGCAATACGATCGCACAAAAATCGAGCTAACCAAAGATCGTGAGTGATGAATAGATAAGTTAACTCAAACTCTTCCTTTAATTGCAACATCAAATCCAGTACTTGCGACTGCACGCTGGCGTCTAACATACTCACTGGTTCATCGCAGATTAAGAGTTTAGGGTGAGTAATCAAAGCACGAGCGATCGCTACTCTTTGCTGTTGTCCACCAGACAAATCCGACGGATAACGCTCATAATACACTTCTGGCGGTGTTAAGCCAACTTTATTCAACATCCACAAAACCTGTTCTTTTGCTTTGGCAGGATTGGCTAAATTGTGGATAAATAAAGGATCTGCAATACTTTGTCCCACTGTCATAGCTGGATTGAGACAAGCATGAGGATCTTGAAAGACCATTTGTATTTGTCGCCGCGAGGAACGAATTTCTTGACGTGATAGTTTAGTTAAATCCTGTCCTAAAAACTCAACTTTGCCACTAGTGGGACGAATTAGTTGCAATATTGTTCGTGATAGTGTGCTTTTACCACAACCTGATTCCCCGACTAAGCCAAGAATTTCTCCTGAATAAAGATCCAGGTTGATTCCATCTACTGCTTTAATTGTCTGCACTTGTGTGTTAAGCAGTCGTTCGATAAAGTTAGGTTCTATAGTGTAGTGTTGCTTGAGTTCTGTAACACTCAAAATTGGAGATTGATGATTAATAATGGGTAATTGCTTTTCTTCGTCATTGGCAATTATCAATTCTCCACTATCAGTTACTGCTTGAATATGTAATGCTGCTTTTAAAAGCGATCGCGTGTATTCGTGTTGAGGTTGCCTAAATACGGTTTCTGTAGAACCCATTTCGACCATCTTGCCGTTGTACATCACGCCAATGCGATCGCAATACTCAGCCACCATTGCTAAATCGTGAGAAATCAGCAACAATCCCATATTTTCTTCACCGCACAGGCGAGTTAATTCTTGCAATATCTGCGCGGAAACGGTGACATCTAAACTGGTAGTGGGTTCATCGGCAACAATTAATTTAGGGTTGAGAAGTAAAGCTAAGGCGATCGCTACCCGTTGGCGCATTCCACCACTAAACTCGTGAGGATACTGATGCCAACGACTAGCAGGAATATTCACCTTTGCTAAGGTAGCAAGTGCTTTTTCTTTAGCTTCCCGCGTTGATAATTCTGGTGAGTGCGCCTGGAGAGTTTCGATACAATGCTTGCCAATGGTCATCAACGGATCGAGGCGTGTCATAGGATCTTGAAAAATTAAGGCGATCGCCTCTCCCCGAAATTTCCGCAACTGGTTAGGTGTCAAGTCAAACACTGACTGTCCTTGAAATGTCACCCGTCCCTCAATCCCACTAGAGGCTGGTAGTAAACGCATTACTGCCCGTCCAATAGTTGATTTACCACAACCCGACTCTCCCACCAATCCCATTCTTTCACCTGGTTGCAAGGTGAAAGATACATCATCAACCGCCCAGGTTGCTTCTTCTCCACTCCTAGCAGGATAGGCAACTCGCAGATTTTCGATACAGAATAAGGCTTCACTCATAGTTTAGTTATCAGCCCTGAGCTACCAGTTTTTATAATTTCAAATTTAGGATAGTCTATCAAATTAAGTATTAGACCTGTTTTATAAAACTTACCTAAACCTAGCCAAACTTGATTTAGTGTACCCGTAGCGATCGCCATAAATCTCCAGTCTTAGCAATTGGAGATAGCTATCGATATTCTTGATAACCATTGCTAAAGTTGATACAGCACACAACTATGATGTTATAAGTGCAAAATTTAAATCTGTAGGAACTAGAATCAAAATTAAGTCAGTAAATCAGGATTTCCAAGTTAATATTATGGAGCAAAATCAGCCAGAACAGCGCCGTGCTGCCGATCGAGTATTTCAACAATCCCTGGAACAGTTGGAAGATATCTTACAAGAAAGTTCGACTGAGGAGGAAGAAGAGATCCCCCAACTGCATACTAGTACTTTCACTGAAGTCGAACTCGCTCAAGACTTGATAGATATTGATTTAGCAGCTCTTGAGGACGCAGTTGCTGATATTGAACAATATCTCGAAAAAATAACAAAAACCCAATTGGGGTAAAAATTAAAATTTATTACTGACAAATTAGTTGCCGTTGAGCTTCGTACAACATTAAAGCGGCTGCGATCGCCACATTCAAGGATTCCACCCCAGGACTCAAAGGAATTCTGACTTGCCGATCTGCGATCGCTGCTAAATCTGCCGACAATCCAGCACCTTCATTTCCCAGTAAAATCATACTGGGTTTTCGCCAGTCCACTTCCCAATAAGTTAAAGTCGCATCGGGTAAGGTTGCCACTACCTGCATTCCTGCCTGCTGACTTTGTTGGACTGTCGCTTTTAAATCTTCGGTTACGGCTGTTGCTAGGCGAAACCATTGCCCTGCGGAAGCACGTAGAACTTTAGGACTATCTAAATCTACACTATCTCCACTGACCCACAACCCTGATGCTCCAGCGGCGGCGGCGGTGCGAATCATTGTACCCAGGTTGCCGGGATCTTGCACGGTTTCTAAAGCTAGCACTAAACCAGTCGATGGTAGTTGAGTTTGGCATTCCTTTCGTTTTGCCGTTGCCACCACACCATCTGGTTGGACTGTGGTAGCGATCGCATCCAAGACTTCTTGACTGACAATTTCGGCGCGATCGCATCGGCTACAAGCTTCTTCCCATAGCGAAGAATGGCCTGTTTGCCAACCTGGGGTACAACACACTGTTTCTAGTGGGTAATTGACCGCACAAGCTTCTTCTAATAGGTGTGTACCTTCTAGTAAAAATAACTGCTGCTTGTGCCGCTCCTTGGTGGAGTGCAGCTTGCGAATTTGTTTGACTAGGGAATTCTGTAGGCTGGTCAACATCAAAAAGTTAAGAGTTAGAAATTAATAGTTAGGAGTTAATTTAGTTGTCTTTCAACTCATAACTTTTGACTTCTAACTCCTAACTTAGATAGTATGCGGAACCCGGGACTTGAACCCGGAAGCCTTGCGGCACTAGAACCTGAATCTAGCGCGTCTGCCATTCCGCCAGTTCCGCTGGCATTTGTGCTTATCGACAATTTCTTATTATTGCGTTATGTTTTACCTTTGTCAAGTAAAAGCATAATGCCTCGTTAAAAGTCTCTAACTGGAAACGAGTTTTTCAGGCACAACGTCGAATCAAAATATTAACTGAACAGTACAGCATTGATTTTTAGAGAATACTTAAGTTATTTTACTGAGTATTTAATTTTGCTTAAAACTACTGCTTATTGATTCTTTTTTTAAATTTTTAAAAAATCTCAAAAAGCCTGCTATTGCTTGTTTACAGCCTGAATTTTCACCCAAAAAGCAATTTTTTTATACAAAACAGTGCTTTAAAACGTGGACATTTTGAATCTTTACTGTAGAATCAAAACCAACTTCAAACATATAAAATACGTATTACTTTTGGAGGTAGGCTTATTAATCCTTCTACCAGCTTACCAGATGCCAAAATTGCTCCAGAAGCAGACTCCTCAGTCTTGCAAATTTGGGGTGGGCATCCTTTGCGGGGTCATGTAAAAATTAGCGGGGCAAAAAATGCAGCACTGGTAATCATGGCTGGAGCCTTGCTGTGTCCGGGCGATTGTCGTATCCGTAATGTCCCCTTATTAGCGGACGTAGAGCGGATGGGTCAGGTGTTATCAGCTTTGGGTGTGCAATTAACACGACAAGGTGACATTTTAGACATCAACGCCAGCGAGATTAAAACATCAAAAGCTCCCTACGAATTAGTTACCCAGTTGAGAGCGAGTTTTTTCGCCATTGGAGCCATTTTGGCAAGACTGGGAGTAGCACAGATGCCATTACCAGGCGGTTGTGCGATTGGGGCAAGACCAGTTGACTTGCATGTTCGAGGACTGCAAGCAATGGGAGCGGAAGTACAAATTGAGCATGGCATTTGTAATGCCTACGTCCCTGGCAGCAGCCGGAGATTAAAAGGTGCGAAGATTTACTTAGACATTGCCAGCGTTGGAGCGACGGAAAATTTGATGATGGCGGCTACCCTAGCAGAGGGTGAAACAATCATCGAAAATGCTGCCAGAGAACCCGAAGTAGTCGATCTAGCTAACTTCTGTAACGCGATGGGAGCGAAGATTAAGGGCGCGGGGACTAGCAGGATTATTATCGAAGGAGTCCCCAAGTTGCATTCTGTTGACTACAGCATTATTCCCGATCGCATTGAGGCCGGGACGTTTTTGCTGGCAGCTGCAATTACCCGCTCAGAACTTCTTCTCTCGCCAGTGGCTCCAGAACATCTCATCCCAGTAATTGCCAAGCTGCGGGATATTGGAGTGACAATAATTGATGAAAAGCCTGACCACTTGCACATTCTGCCAGCGGAAAGCCTTAAGGCAACGGATATTGAAACTCAATACCATCCAGGTTTTCCCACAGATATGCAAGCGCCATTCATGGCTTTGCTGGCAGTGGCAGAAGGCGACAGCGTAATTAACGAATCCGTCTTTGAAAATCGCTTGCGTCATGCCTCAGAGTTGAATCGCTTGGGGGCAGATATTCGTGTCAAAGGCAATGCTGCTTTCGTTCGGGGAGTACCAAAATTATCTGGCGCACCAGTATTAGGTACAGACTTACGAGCATCGGCAGCATTAGTCATCGCCGGACTAGCAGCAGAAGGACAAACCACAATTCAAGGTTTACAGCACCTCGATCGCGGCTACGATCGACTTGATATGAAGTTGCAGCAATTGGGGGCTAAAATCCTCCGCGTAGGCGAAACAGCAACAGATGCAGAAATCGCTCCCAGCATTAGTAGCCTATCAAGTTAAAATTTCTCGGTTGAGACTGACGCGAGGATAAGAAGAATAAGGTAGATAAGGTAAAATTTTCTCCCTTGCCTGCCTTTCTCTCCCATCTATACCTTGCGAACTGCTGAATTATCCTGATAGATAGAGGCTTTTAAGTTTTGCCCATATCTTTTTTTGATGAATATTCTGGAAAAATCTGTGTTGGCTGTTACAATATTGTTAAGAAAAGTTGCCCGTTGCATTTTGGGAACGCGTAATTGGGTTTTAACTCTCTTGAGAAGACAACGCAAAAACATTTTTTAGACCAGCTGTGGGAGGCTGGTCTTTTTGTATTGAAATTCCATCACAAATTATACTTGTACCTTTAAGTATAATACTTATAGTGTTTTATTAATTACTTTTATTGCTTTGTAATACATTGGTTATTTAGTTACCAAATCGCCTCAAGGTTTAAAATAAACCCCTGTAGAACATCTTCTCCTGACAAAGTAATAGGCGATTCTAAAAACTCAACCTCTTGGTCTTGACGATAAATCTCTACTTGCCGAGATTTGCGGTTAATTAACCAACCCAAACGCACACCATTATCTATGACCGTTAAAGCATTCATGAGATATTTCAGATGGAAAGATTAAGGCAGGAAAGATGCCCAGCCTACAAACTATTCTATCCTTTTCATCTATTTTTCTTACTTACTAGTGATACCTAACACACACAATCACTATAGGTGCTATCTACGGTGAGCTACGCGATCGCACCTCTCCACATTTCCAAAAGCGATCGCTGACTCTATAATTGCACTGTAGCAGAGCATCTGTATAGAAAAATGAGCGATGTCTACGACTGGCTCGTCTACGCCTTACAGAAAACCTTAAAAACAAAGCGATCGCCTGTTAAGGCATTAGTAGCAATGTGCCATCAGCATTACGCTCAAATCTGATTAATTCATTTATCTGACATAACTGGAAGAATTGTTCATTTGTTATTTGAAGAACAGGAGCAAAGTTGATAGTTAACGCATCCATAGAAAAAATTAAATTTGAATATTCCCATAAAAATGCCAAAAGCGAATGCACTTTAGCGAAAAAAATATTTAGAATGATTGACTTTAAGTATTGATTATTTTATCCGCAGCACCAGTTAAGATTTCATCCATCCAAGCATTTATACTTTTGCCAGCCTTTTTAGCAGCAATAAACATTTTGCGGTGGTGTTCTGGAGTTGTGCGGAATGGAAGTTTACCAGAGAACGGTTTATCAGGCTCCTCTCCTAGTTCTTCACAGAAAGCAAGATAATCATCAACAGAAATTTGAAATTCTTGACGCGCTTCCTCTACAGTTTTTGCCTTAAAGGTAATTACGTCATTAATATCTAGGACTTGACCAAGAAGTATTCCCGCGTCTACATCTACTTCTATACTAGCTGTGTATCCTTTATAATTCATCATATTTCAATTCCGGCATAGACATCATCCTCAGCGTTATCCCAAACTGATGAGAGTGATGTTTGACTGGTTTGAAGCCAAAATTCAGTTTCATCATCAGGAAGCAGCGTCACTAACACTCTTGTCCCTTCCGCTAATTCCTCTGACTCCAGCAATTCGATTTTTACTTCCCGAACAGTAGCCCAAAGCGTTTTTAGCATATCTGTTTTATGAATAGTCATGCTTTAATTTTATGCTTTGATAGTTGATCAGGAGCGATGTCTACGACGGACTGCGGCTACGCACATCCCTACATTCTCAAAAGTAATCGCCCCTCACGGAGTCTACCTTCTATGCCTCAGCCGAAAATTTGGCAGTAAAAGAGTTTATTATCCATAGTTACAACTTATCAATCAACTTGTCATATTCTGCGTGTGTACCGATCCAAAACCACGAAATTCCACCTTCTACCTCGACACCTAAAGCTCGGTAATTTAGTCCTGCTCGAACTGACCAATACTTGTTGCCAATCTTTTTGAAATGGAGTGATAAATGCGACGGATTTGTTTTCAGTAACTCATAGCATTGATCGGCAGTCTGTTGCACATTTTCAGGCAGAGCATTGTAACATTGCCAGAAACGTCGCGTTGTATAGTGCATCAGATTTCCCGACAGTGACCCGCCTTGAATTCAGCGATCGCTTCCTGTGCTAAAGCTTCCAATTTTCCATCAGCAATGTCTTTCTCTAATTCCTTATCCCAGCGTTGATAGTCCAAATCAGCAAACCACTCTATGAGTTTTTTATACTCATCAGGTGACAGTTGAAGAATGGCGGACTCAATTTGCTCAAGCGTTAACATAAAGGGATATAAGTTTCACTTTGAATAAATTATAGCTTGCCTGGCGATTTTCCTTGTGTTGTAACTAATGTAGCGATCGCTTTACAGAAAACCTCAAAAATAAAGCGATCGCCTGTTGTCCAAGAATGAGCGATGTCTACGACGGGCTACGCCTACGCCTTGCAGAAAACCTCAAAAATTAAGCGATTGCCTGTTGTGGAAGAGTGAGCGATGTCTACGACGGGCTACGCCTACGCCTTACAGAAAACCTCAAAAATAAGGCGTAGATGCGTAGCGGCTTGTCGTTAGACATCGCCCGTAATTATAGTATTAGGTTCGCGTCTGCCACGATTTTGGATCTCTGCGACCATGAAAAATTGCCGTCACTATTACTCGACTCGACACAATCCGATAGTACACAGCATAGGGAAATCGCCGCACTACTGCTCGTCGAATATCACCGTAGACAATTACATAGGATTCTGGCATTTGAGAAATTCGATTCACCGTTTCGTCTACACAGTCTAAAAACTCGTCACCCAGACCGGGTTTTTGACTCTCGTACCAACTGTGCGCCTCATTGAGTTCTTCTCGAACCTCTGGGCGAAACACCAGGACATAATTCATTACTGCCCCTTAATTGATGCTTTGATTTCCTCCCAAGTCAGCACATTATCTGGATTTGAATCATAGTCAGCAGTTCGACGATCGAGTTCTTGCTTTTGTGCATCGGTTAAATCAGGGTAAACTTGCTCTGCTGCGATGCTATCCCAAATTGCCTGTACAATACGGATTCTATCTTCAACACTAAGAGTTGCGATTTCGTTCAAAGTAGCTGTGATATCCATGCTGATTAACTTGGAGTGAGGAAGCAACTGGTACACCTTAAATATAGCGGACAAGATTTTGTCCATTCACAACCCTAACCAATACCGCAAAGATTGCTCTAACAGTTCAGCATCAGTATCAGCTAACTTGCCAATCACTTTGACAACTAAGCTTTTATGCACTGTGTATAAACCTCTCTTGACTGCTGTAGCCACGTTTAGCCCTGCTGCTGCCCATTCAGACAAGACAAACTCACCTTCTAGCAATGCTCCAGTTTTGCTCGTCAAGGGCGTGATTAAAATGTCTTGAGAAACGTGTGGCGCACTTACAACAACAGCAGGTCTAACTTTTGAACTGGACAAATCTGAAAAGGGATACTGAACCAAAATGATGTCATTTTTAGAGTAGTTCGGCATAGACATCATCCTCAGCGTTATCCCAAACTGATGAGAGTGATGTTTGACTGGTTTGAAGCCAAAATTCAGTTTCATCATCAGGAAGCAGCGTCACTAACACTCTTGTCCCTTCCGCTAATTCCTCTGACTCCAGCAATTCGATTTTTACTTCCCGAACAGTAGCCCAAAGCGTTTTTAGCATATCTGTTTTATGAATAGTCATGCTTTAATTTTATGCTTTGATAGTTTATGAGGAGCGATGCCTTACAGAAAACCTCAAATACAAGGCGTAGACACGTAATAGCTTGTTGTTAGACATCGCCTGTTGTGGAAGGGTGAGCGATCGCAATAGTTATTCTGATAAACAAGCAGATATCAAACCTATCTACATTTATTTGTAAAATGAAGAAATGCAGTCCGTCTGTGTATATTTGATTTAAAATCCAGAGAAGTGGAAGTGTAAATTTTATGTCTAATTATCAAGAAGTACTACTGCAAGCTCAAAGCCTAGCTCCTGAAGAGCAAATACGCTTAATTGAAGACTTATCAAGCTTAATTCGTCACCAGGTGACGATGACACCTAAGCCAAAGCGTAGTATCCTCGAATTACGTGGGTTAGGTAAAGAAATCTGGAATGGCATTGATGCTCAAGAATACGTTAATCAGGAACGTGATTCATGGAATGGCTAGTCCAGTTACAAGGGCAAATTGTTGGTTTGGATACTGCTCCACTGATTTACTTTATTGAAGAAAATCCTAATTATTTAGATGTTACAGATGCTTTTTTTGAAGCTATGTTTCGTGGTGAGTTTAGCGTTGTAACATCAGTTTTGACTATCACGGAAGTATTAGTCTATCCCTTGCGACAAAGAAACACAGCATTAGCTCAACAATATCGTGAAATTCTATTTAATTCCCAAGGTTTGACTACTATTGAAATTTTTCCCGACATCGCTGAAAATGCGGCACAATTAAGGGCAGATTATAATTTAAGAACCCCAGATGCTATTCAGATGGCTACTGCTATTCGTGGAGGTGCATCATTTTTCTTGACAAATGATGCGCGGTTGCCGTCTTTACCAGCATTATCAGTGTTAGTGTTGGATACACTCATAGTTTGAGTCTTTTTGTATGTTGCGATCGCTGATTGTATGATGGCATTGTAGGCGATCGCCTTGTAGAAAACATCAAAAATAATGCGATCGCCTGTTGTGGAAGGGTGAGTGCGATGTCTACGACGGGCTACGCCTACGCCTTGCAGAAAATCTCAAAAACAATGCGATCGCCTGTTGTCCAAGAGTGAGTGCGTTAGCGTAGCTCACCGTAGGTATCGCCTTACAGAAAACCTCAAAAATAAAGCGATCGCATTTCGTATGTTAATCATTTCACCAGATATCTTCAAAATCAAGCACAAATCCAGGCAGTATATCTTCTCCTGATAAACTAGCAGGAGATTGCAGCACTTCAACATCTTTACCAGAGCGGTAAATTTCTACTTGCCGAGTTTCTAAATCAATTAACCAACCTAATCTAGCACCATTGTCTCGGTACTCTTGCATTTTATTTTGTAGCCTTTTTAAACAATCAGTATCAGAACGCAATTCCACTACAAAATCAGGACATACAGGTGGAAATCTCTCTTTTTGCTCCTGTGTGAGAGAATCCCATCTGTCATGTCTTAACCAAGATGCGTCAGGAGAACGAACTGCCCCATTTAGTAAAATAAACCCAACCGAAGAAACAAAAGCTATACCTAGTGACTCATCACGATTCCACACTCCAAGTTGAGCAGTTAAATTAGCATTGCGGTTGCTGGTTAAACCTCCGACTAAAGGCATTAGTAGCAATGTGCCATCAGCATTACGCTCAAATCTGATTAATTCATTTATCTGACATAACTGGAAGAATTGCTCATCTGTTATTTGAAGAACAGGAGCAAAGTTGATAGTTAACGCATCCATAGAAAAATTTCAACTTGAATATTCCCATAAAATTTAATATAGAAGCGATCGCTGATTCCATGATGGCATTGCAGGTGATCGCCTTGCAGAAAACCTCAAAGATAAAGCGATTACCTGTTGTGGAAGAGTGAGTGCGATCGCTTGATGTAGGTATTGTATTTTCACTTTTGCATTTTGCTATTGCTCTACTTTTAGCATACTAGCTCATAGTCTGTTGTTTGTTTTCAGCATTCAATTTTTAAGCGTGCAAATGCCAATTTATATTACTATTGTTATAGTAGCATTTTTCAGTATTTTTATTGCCTTAATTATCATTAATGAATATTATTTAACCAGACCCAGATATTAGTGAATAAGTGTTGTCGAATCTCTTCTGGAATTAGAGTAACAATAGTGAGAAAAGCAACTGCTATTGAAAGCCAGAAGGTAGCTTGTTGAAGCCTATAATTTAATGTGATTGTTTTATAAGTTAAAATCTGTTCGTAAGATAACTTCAAAATACTAAGTTGCTGTTCACAGAATTTTCTGATTCTATCAATACGAAACTTTATGTCATCTCTTAAAAGACCTGAATCATTTTCATTATGTTTTTTCCTCGACATTACTGCTGCTTCTTGACATACATAACTCAAGAATAATTCTTCATTTATCCCTGTCCAAATTCTTGAATGTTGAAAATATAAACCGTTAATTTTTACCATTTTAGATATTGCTGATTTTAACCTTGTGAGTGTAATTTTCCCTTGCATTTGACTACTTAAATCTGGTTCTATCTCAGTTTTTAAATCTATAATTATATCCTCGAAAACTTCATAAAAATGTTCTAATGCTAGCAACGATAGTAAATCATGAAGTGTAGAATTAATTCTTCCAGATGGTGAATCTTTATGGAATGCACACTTCGATTTATCATAATCGGCTAAACTGATTAATACCTGGTAGGAGTGAGAATTTTGATAAAACAGTTCGCTTCTATCTACTTCATAAAAAATCCACCAATTACTGTCTCTATAAATTGGATTTTGTTTGAAAGGATATCCTAAGCTTTCAAAAAAATTACAGCAGGCCCTAAATTTGTTAGAGGTTTTTAATAGATGTTGTTTTTCAGGAATTTCACGCAAAGAAATATTTGTCTTAATAACTTCAATACACGGCAAATAACCAAAAGCCGAAAGACCAACACCGAAGTTTTTCCTAAACATAACTACAATACTTCTGTTTATCTCTAAGAAAAGTTCCTCAAGCTCAACCTTCCTAACACCCCAAGGTGGAAGTGTAGATAAGGAAGTAATTCCATACTTAAAGCTAAAGTCTAAAATTTCATTTTGAGGGGATGGAACGCTTTTAATTAAGGTAATAAATTTACGAATAAATTCGTTTGATGGTTTAACAATAATTGATAGAACAATGAAAGAAGGAGCAATATAATTTAGATGAATATTGGCACTTTGTATCAACGTTAGTGATTTATCATTTTTTCTATTTTTAAATGAAAGTGTGCCGACATTAATGGATGAAGCGCCTCCAGCCCCAGAGTTATATATATCGTTAAACCACTGATTAAGGTTTTCTTTATCACCGACGGAAAATGAAGGGTAGTTGGAGAGTAAGTTATTTAAACCTTGTTGAAGCTTGGGAAAATCTTCCGAAAAGAATAAGTCAGAGAAGCCAACTCGATCTAACTCAACTTCTAACTCACTTGGAGAAGCTATTAATTCATAATCGTGAGGGTGTAACTTATACTCTGCGTGGTGTTTTAAAGACTCCAAGAATTTCAGTTTGGGATTTTCAAGCTTCTCTGAAAATTCAAGTATTCTTTTCGTTGCCTTTATTCGTAATGATTGCCAAAATGTTCTCTTTGGTTTAGACCGATTTCGCATACATACAACTCTAAATCTATTGCAAGAAACATAAAAAGTGCTATATCTACACAAATTACCTTGAGACTTTACTGTTTATTGAATTTCTATGTATCTTTTTTCATAATAACCAGTATCCTAAAGACTAGGTAAACAATCTAGGAATACTTGCCGCTAAACTGGCTTTCTATATCCAGTAAAAAGTCAAATAAATGCAGAAAGCACGGTATCACCGTGCCTCCTACCTTATTGGTTAGGTATAAACCTAGTCTATCCCTTCAATCCGGTCTTCAACCTCTTGGTACAACTCGCGCAGACGATCTAAATTATCCTCGCTAGTTTCCCAATAACCGCGTCCATTCACTTCCAACAAAGTTGATACAATCTTGCGGAAAGAATGGGGATTAAGATTTAGCAACCGTTTCTGCATTTCTTCATCTTTGATGAAGGTTTCGTTAGTATCCTCATAAATCCAGTTATCCACAGCGCCAGCTGTCGCACTCCAACCTGTTGTATTCACTAACCGCTTGGATAGTTCGCGCACACCTTCGTAACCGTGAGACAGCATCCCCTCGTACCATTTGGGATTTAACAATTTGGTACGCGCATCCAAACGCACGGTTTCTGATAATGTCCGCACTTGGGCGTTAGCTGTGGTTGTATCTGCAATATAAGATGCTGGTTTTTTACCATCACCCCGCAGACTTGCCACCAACTTAGTAGGATCGGAATCAAAGTAATGGGAAACGTCCGTTAAGCTAATCTCGGAAGAATCGAGATTTTGGAAAGTTGCATCAGCAGTTTTCAATGTACTTTCAAAAATCTGCCGGGATTCGTCCATGATTCCGGGGTTATCGGAATTGAAGGAGAAGGATTTCCGGTTGAGATACATTTCCTGCAACTCGGCTTCGCTATCCCAAGTGCTGTTTTCTACCGCCAAGTTGATATTTGACGAGTAGGAACCAGAAGCATTGGAGAAAACGCGCGTCGCTGCTTGACGCAGATTAATTCCCATTTCTTCAGCTTGTTGCAAAGCGTGTTTGCGAACAAAGTTCATTTCTAAGGGTTCATCCGCTTCAGCCGCCATCTTCACCCCTTGATCTAGCAGGTTCATTTGGTTGATGAACAAGTCGCGGAATACACCAGAACAGTTGATTACCACATCAATTCTGGGGCGTCCCAACTCTTCTAGAGATATCAATTCCAACTTGTTCACCCGTCCCAAGGCATCGGGAACTGGACGCACGCCTACCATCCACATAATTTGGGCTAGGGATTCACCGTAAGTTTTGATGTTATCGGTTCCCCAGAGGACGCAGGCGATGGTTTCTGGCCATTTTCCTTCGTTTTCAGCCTTGTTACGGATCAAAAGCCTGTCTACGACGATTTTAGCTGATTGGACTGCTGCTGTTGTTGGGATGGATTGCGGATCGAGTGCATGGATATTCTTACCTGTGGGCAATACATCCGGGTTGCGGATGGGATCGCCACCAGGGCCGGGTAGGATGTATTCACCTTCCAAGCCTCTGAGTAATGCTCCGAGTTCGTTGTCGGCACAAACTTGTTGCAGACAGAATTCCAAATACTCAAGTAGGGGTTTTAGGGCGGCGGTGTCAACTTTGGGATAACCTGCTTTATGCAATGCTTCTACCCAAGGTTCTTTTTTGCCCATGTTAAAGAAATTCAAGCGGGAAACCAGAGAAACTCTTCCTTCCGCGTCGATTTGCTCTTGGACAAGGGCGGTAACTGCTGCACGGGTTGCCAAGGTAATATCTTGCAATAACTGGACATCTTCTAAAATGCCTCTGTCATTATTTTGATAAATATCGTCAATGTTACGCCCAATGCTGTTAGCGATAATTCCCGGTAAGCCTTGAAGTCCTTCTTCCTGACGATCTAGACTAGCAATATTTACCAGAGTTGCGATCGCTTCTTCTGCACTTGGCGGTTTACCAATGACGTGCAAACCACAAGGCAACAACCGAGACTCGATTTCCATCAACTTGCGGTAGACGTTGCCAACAATATTATCCCGCTCGTCGGTACTCATGTCTCTGGCATCGGTTTCTGGCAGGTTAATATCCTTATCCAGATTCACGATCCGGCATTTATCCATGATGCTGTTGACAATGGAAACACCGCGTCCACTATCTTTCAAGGTTTGGTAGGAAGCAATTAATTCGCTGAGTTCCTTCAAACCTTTATACAAACCAGCATTTTCTGCCGGCGGTGTCAAGTAAGAAATTGTTTCGGCATAACTCCGGCGTTTGGCAATTGTCGCTTCACTCGGATTATTGGCTGCGTAGTAATACAAGTTGGGAATTGAGCCAATCAAGTTATCTGGATAACAATCACCAGACATCCCCATCTGTTTACCTGGCATGAATTCTAAGGAACCGTGTGTACCAAAGTGCAGTACAGCATCAGCTTTCCAAACTTGCTCTAGGTAAGTGTAGTAGGCTGCAAAACCGTGGTGAGGACTAGCTGAACGGGAGAATAACAGCCGCATCGGGTCGCCTTCGTAACCAAATGTAGGTTGTACACCGATGAAAACGTTACCAAATTGCTTACCATAAATCAGCAGGTTTTGCCCGTCGCTGTTGAGATGTCCGGGAGGTGGGCCCCAGTTTTCCTCTAGGCGTTGAGAGTAGGGGGTAAGTGCCTCATACTCAGGAACCGACATTTTGTAAGCAACGTTCAGTTCTGGGCTGTTGTACTGCGCTTGGGCATCATGGATGACTTCTTGCATCAACGCTTCGGCGGATTCTGGCAATTCTGGTAAGTCGTAGCCGTTATTTTTGAGGGCTTTCATCACCTCGTAGATGGAACCGAAAACATCTAAGTAAGCGGCGGTTCCCACGTTGCCTTTATCTGGCGGGAAGCTAAAAACGGTGATGGCGACTTTTTTATCTAGCTTCGGTTTGCGGCGGAGGTTAGCCCATTTTAAGGCGCGTTCGGCTACAGCTTCAACGCGATCGCGCAGTGCGATCGCTTTCCCTGTAGTGCCATCTCTACCCGATAATATAATCGGCTCAATTGCTCCATCCAATTCAGGAATTGCAATTTGCAAAGCTACTTGAATTGGATGTAACCCTAAATCGCTATCCATCCACTCTTCTGTGGTTTGGAATACTAAGGGTAACGCCACCATATAAGGACGGTTTAAGCGTTTGAGTGATTCAATTGCCTTGGGATGATCTTGTCTAGCTGGGCCACCCACTAAAGCAAAACCAGTCAGCGATATCACTGCATCTACCAACTGGATGTTAGTAGTTGGTTCATAGAAGTAAGCATCCACAGGCTTGGAGAAGTCCAAACCACCAGCAAACACAGGTAGAACCCGTGCGCCTAATGCTTCCAACTCCTGCACCATCGCTACATAATGGGCATCATCCCCTGTAACTAGGTGAGTGCGTTGCAATACTAACCCGACACAAGGAGCTAGGGGATCTTTTAGATCGCTAGAAATATCCTTACGAGCTGTATACCAATTGAGGTACTCTCTGACATCTTCAAACATACTGGGAGCCAAAGGATGCCAAATCCCTAAGTCGGGATAAACCACCGGCTGTTCGTATGTAGAAGGTTCAAAATTTTGTTTGTCTAAACCTTTAAATACATATTTATCAGCTAGCATCAGCAAGAAGTTTTCCAGATTTTCTGGAGAACCACCTAGCCAATACTGAAAACTGAGCATGAAATTTCGGGCATCCTGTGCCTTATCCATTGGTAAAAACTTCAGCACTTGCGGCAGCGTTCGCAAAAGCTTCAGCATCCCATCTTGGAATCCCGCACCGGATTTTTCTTTGCGTTTCCGCATGAATTGCGCGATCGCACTTTTTGACTGACCCAATTGTGCCAAGGAGAAGCTGCCCATTTTACTCAGGCGCATTACCTCTGGCATGGAGGGAAAGACAACGGAAACGTCCAGGCGATCGCGGTGTGGTTCTACTGCTGCTACTACTTTCTGTGCTAAGTCTTCGATGAAAATGAGGGAAGCGATGAAGATATTCGCACCCTCAATTTCTCGTTTAAACTCCTCGTAATTCTCTGGGTCGCGGAGTTCCTCAATCAAGTACCCGCTGATTTCAATCGCCAAGTTGGGATTGTTCGCGTTAATCGTGCGAACTGCTTGCGACAAAGCACTCTGGTACTGGGACTCAAGCACGACATAGACCACCTTGATTAAACTACGTCCGCGTAAGTTATCAGGCGCAATGTGTCTAATGGTGGACTTGACGTGTGTGAACATGCTTCTTCGGCTCCTTTGATGCGTGTTCTCTGAAGGAAGTTCCTAGCGGCATCATCAGCCACAGGTAACTTGTGATCTTTTTAGGCAATATCTGTTTTTTATCAGAAAACGCTTGCCCAGTAGGCATTTTATCGCCTATATGACACAAATCGATATAAAAAACGAAATATTTCTTCGTAATTGTTGACTTTATATAAAAGTAGTAGCTCACATCAATGTAAATATTTTGTAATATTTTTTAATCGCTAAATAGTTATTTAAAGATATTATCCTATTTACAAAACAAAACCCGCTTGTGCGGGTTGATTAAGTATTTTTTAAAGTGTATGTAGAGCTTACTTACTTTCTAGCTCTTTTTGAGATAGAGCTTCTTTTAACTGCTGGCTAATTTTTTCCCTTGTATGTGGAGATAAATCATCTGATTGCAAAACATTAATTCTTCTTTGACTTTTGACAGTGAGAAGTCACTATAAGACATTATAAATATGATATTAATCTACGAGTATTGATCCTATCGTGTTTATAGGTGTTTTCTTGGGGATGGGAGCGACAAGAGCGATCGCCTTGTCCAAATGCTGTGTCAAAGAGGCCGCGATCGCTCTTTTTACTTAGAAGTCGATAGAGTTCAGGGAAATGCGATCGCAATTAGGATTTGGGATTCTAATTTATCGAATAGGTAATTCAATCACAAACTCTGTACCTTCACCTTGTGTTGAATGGCAACTTAGCTTACCGCGATGATTGTTAACTACAATTTGGTAAGCAATAGATAAACCTAACCCTGTTCCTTTACCGATGACTTTTGTTGTGTAGAAAGCATCGAATATCTTTGTCCGATTTGCTTCGCTAATTCCTGAGCCATTGTCTGCAATTCTGAGAATAACTCGCTCTCCAATGGCTTCACTTTTAATCCAAATCATGCCAATATGTCTAAAGTTTTCATCAAAATATTGATCTTTTTGTATTTCTTCAATTGCATCTATTGCATTACCAATTAAATTCATAAATACCTGATTTAGTTCGCCTGGATAGCACTCAATAAGCGGTAATTCTCCATATTCTTTACTTAGTTGGATTGCCGGACGATGAGCATTTGCTTTGAGTCGATGTCCAAGAATGAGTAGCGTAGTTTCTAACCCCTCATGCAGATTAGCACGTTTCTTTCCTGCTTCTCCGTGTCGAGAGAACTTGTTCAATGATGACACAATTTCTATAACGCGATCTGTACCCAGTTGCATGGATTGAATAACTTTGGAAAAATCATTTAACAAATAGCTGATATCTTTTGTTTTAATAGCATTTTGAATTTCCAGAGGTGGATCGGGTAGATATTTTTGATATAGTTCAAGCAAATTAACAACTTCTTGGAAATATTGCTCAATAAAATTCAAATTGCCAGCAATAAAATTGATAGGATTATTGACTTCATGGGCAATTCCTGCTGTCATTTGACCCAAGGTTGCTACCTTTTCTGCTTGAACCAGTTGGGTTTGTGCCTGTTGTAATTCGGCGTTTTTGTCCATCAAGGTTTTCGTCAAATTTCTCAGCTTAAGTTGATGCTCTACTCGCACCAAGACCTCTTCATACTGAAAAGGTTTAGTAATATAATCTACGGCTCCCAATCGCAATCCTTTAATCTTATCAGCAGTATCTGAAAGAGCAGTCATAAAAATGATTGGAATATCCTGAACACGAGGATTGCTATCACTTTTGAGGTATTTACAAGTTTCAAACCCATCGATACCCGGCATCATTACATCAAGCAAGATTAAATCAGGTAAATTATCATTTTCTAATCTCTGAATTGCTTTTTCACCACTGCGAGCTGCCCAAACTTCAAAGCTAGACTGATCCAAAAAGCTTGATAAAACTTGTAAGTTGGCAGGGTTATCGTCAACAACTAAAATAATTCCTCTAGCAGGATCGCGATTTAGGGAATTTTTTTGATCGCCTATCATTGCTGTCATGCTGTTTCTACCCCATATTGAGTCATGTTGCTTCTGTGGAAGACGCCAAAGGCGAACACTCCGAATTCAAAATGCACGCATTACAATCCCCATAAATAAATTTAGGGGAATTAATCCTTTTCGTTTTCGATCAAAAAGTTGAGGATTAAATCTTCGTCAAACTGCCTTGCTAGTTGCCGCAATTGGTTAGCAAAGGGAGTAAATTTTGTGTCTACTTCCTCTAGTTTATCTGCCCATTTGAGAATGTCATTGAAGTTACCTTTACTCGCTAAATTCATCAGTTCCCGCAAGACATCAAGGGAAGGTGGAGTCAATTTATCTGATGAGCTATCAAGTGTTGTAGTGGAAGAGTTGATTTTTTGTTCTTCAGGTTGAGACTGCTGGTAAATCCATGTCAAAACTAAATGGCACTCTAATTGATGCAGTAATTCATCTGCCTGTATAGGTTTACTCAAAAAGGTGTCACCTCCTGCTTGCAGACTGCGATGTTGGTCGGCTTCAAAGACACTAGCAGAAGAGACGATAATCTTGACATCCTGGATATCTGGGGTATGACGCAGGTGTTTAATCAATTCAAACCCATCCATTTCTGGCATCAGCAAATCTGTAATCACCAGGTCTGGTTTAAGGGCGATCGCTTTTTCTAAACCTTCTTTACCGTTACTGGCTTCAACCACTTTGAAACCCAATGGTTGCAATAAGTTTGTAATTACTGTGCGATTCTCCCAGCGATCGTCCACCATCAGGATGGTGCGGGGACTACCTGTAAAGCCAATGATTTGTCCTTTGGATGCAGCCATAGCAGACTTTACCCATTCGCTGGCTTGGGCGATCGCAATTTCAAACCAGAAAGTACTACCCTGACCGATCTCACTTTTAACCTGGATATCGCTACCCATCATCTGCACTAACTGCCGAGTAATAGCTAAACCCAGCCCTGTCCCTTCTATCTGATGCTTTTTTTCACCTACTTGTTCAAATGGCAAAAAAATGTTGCCCAATTGGGTTGGAGTTATGCCAATTCCTGTGTCTTTTACACTAAAGTGAATGCGATATTTCTCTGTCTGCCCATCAGCAGGAAGTCGCTCGATTACTTCAACCTTGAAGCTAACCTTACCCTCATCGGTAAATTTAATGGCATTTCCCAGCAGATTCAAGAGAATCTGACGTAACCTTTTGACATCGACATTAACCCCTGTGGGTAAGTTGCTGGCGGGTTCATAGACAAACAAAATGCCTTTTTGTTCTGCCCGAATCTGACAAATTTCTACAAGACCTTGTAAAAAAGACGGAAAATGAACATCTTGAGGATGTAGTTCTAGTTTTCGCGCTTCAATTTTGGAAAGATCCAAAATGTCATTAATTAAAGTCAGCAGATGAGAGCCACACCGTTCAATAATGTTTACATGATATTGTTCTGACTCTGGCAAACCTTTGGAACGCAGCAAAATTTGAGCGCAACCTAAAATACCATTCAAAGGCGTTCGCAGTTCATGGCTCATATTGGCTAAAAATTCGCTCTTAGCCCGGTTTGCAGTATCAGCCGCTACTTTAGATTTTTTCAGTTGAGCTTGTTCAAACGCTTGCACCTGCCACAATACAGCAATCATCGTCACTGTCAATCCGCCTACAATTAGGGCGATCAGATCGAGGAATTGTAGCCGAGATTCAATATTTTGGCGCGGAATTACCAAAGCTACAGACCAATTAGCTTCTTGTAACGGCACATAAGCAACATACTTTTTAGTGCCGTCAATTTCCATCAACTGAATTCCCTGTTGTTTTTTTACCATCTGCTGCGCGATCGCATTTAAATTGCGATCTGGAATTTTCAGCAGACTAGGTGCAGGTTTTTCTACCGTTGACATTAACGTTGAGTTGGGATGGACGATCGCTTCTCCTTGGGAATTGAGGGCGAACGCATAGCTGTTCTTGCCGTAGTGCAAAGAGTTGACCACCTTTGCAATACGATCGACTTTAACATTGCCGTGGAAAACCCCAATCGGTGAACGATTGGTAGGAGAATCAGACCAGATTGGAGTGGCGATCGCAATTAATGGAATGCCTGTGGAACGGCTGATAAAGGGATCGGAAATGTTGCTTTTTCCGGCTAGTGCTTTTTGAAAGTAGTCTCGATCCTTAATATTCTTATTTGAGCGACCAACCTTAGTATTAAAATACGAACCATCTGGGGTAACTATTTGGAAAAAGAAAAATTCATCGATTCTTTCAACTTCTGACTTTAAATAAGGTTCTGCCACAGACCATTCTAAGGAGCGTACAGTTGAAGTATGAGCAAGGGTTTGCACTTCTACTTTACGAACATGTAACCACTCCTCAATTTCATCAACCCCTCTCTGTACCTCTAAAAAAGCCTTTACTCTCAAGTCTTCTAGGGTTATTTTCCGAGCAGCCTGATAGCTAAAATAAGCAGAAATACTCACAATAAGAGTAGTGCCGCCAAGAATAAATCGAATCAGTAAATTGCGTGAGGAATGCATTTTAGTATCAGACGCCTTTTATCAAAGTTTTCACCCTCTAAACAATGAGTTTAGTAAGCAAAAAAGGGCTATATTTAGATTGCCCAAAAAATTATTGATAATCGCAGTTTTAATGTTTACCTATAGTAAAATAATCAATATATTTATATAGCGATTAGATTTTATTTTTTAATAAAGACTACGAAATAATACGTAGAAGGAAACCTATCTAATCTGTCTGGCAAACACTGCAAGTATGTTTTTGCCCATTTATCAGTGGTGAGATTTCCGTGGTGTTGTCACCTTGCTAAAATGCCAGTGTTAAAGAAACAGCAATTAGTAACAGACCAAATGCCGATCGCTCAGTGTAAACACAAAACCACTGTAATTACAATGTGGACGCACTGCAACGATCTAAATTGTGCCAAATTCAAAATTTAAAATCTAGGATTGGAATGCATCCTGACTGTCGACTCTATGCAAATTAAATATAGAGTAGGTTATAAAATCGCACTAACAAGGTACTGGCACGCATTTATTAATATTCGTCTCTTGATTAATGACCTCTAACTTCTAACCATTAACTAATGACTCAAGTAGATATTCTCATCTTATCAAATGGCCCTGGTGAGGTAACAACCTGGGTGCGTCCAGTAGTAAAGGCGTTGCGGCAAGAATTAGGGGATGACCGTTCTTTAGCGAGGATTTCTGTGGTATTATCGCCTTGCTCAAATGCTAGTGGTAAAGAAGCAGCGATCGCTCTTTCTTTCCCCGAAGTAGATAGAGTTCAGGGAGCAGAACATTTTTGGCAATTTTTGCTTTGGGGCAAAACATTTGAAAATTGGGATTGGAGAAGTCGCGGTATTATCATTTTTTTGGGCGGCGATCAAATTTTTCCAGTGATTATAGGCAAAAAGCTCGGATATCGCACAGTAGTTTACGCCGAATGGGAAGCCAGATGGCATAACTGGATCGATCGCTTTGGAATCATGAAACTCGAAGTTGCAGCCCGTGTCTCCCAGAAATATGCTCACAAATTCACTGTTGTTGGTGATTTGATGCTAGAAGCAGCAGGACAAAGCCTAGATACAAATTCTCCTTTGCCTATCATTCCATCACTCAAAACTGACTTGATTGGTTTACTCCCTGGTTCAAAAGCAGCAAAATTAGCCCAAGGAGTACCATTAACTCTAGTAATTGCCGAATACGTTTATGCAAAAAGACCGCAAATCAGATTTGTGATTCCTGTAGCCCCAACTTTGGATTTACAAACTTTAGCTAATTTTGCCGATCCCCAAAAGAACTCTATTGCTGAGACATTTGGCTTTAGCGGTGCTTCCTTAATTATCCCAGAGGATGCTAAAGGCAAAGCATTGCTCAAAACAGCAACGGGCTTAACTGTGGAACTGTGGCAAGAAAACCCTGCATATCACTTATTATCCCAGTGCTGCATCTGCTTAACTACGGTGGGGGCAAACACTGCCGAACTTGGTGCTTTAGGAGTGCCAATGATTGTTTTACTACCAACCCAGCAACTTGATGCCATGCGTTCTTGGGACGGTTTACCTGGATTGTTAGCAAATCTGCCAGTAGTCGGTACGCTATGCGCTAAGGTGATTAATTGGTCATTTTTGAGATTTGTGAGACGCAAAGGTTTATTAGCATGGCCAAATATCTGGGCACAGGAAGAGATAGTCCCAGAACTTATGGGTAAACTTCAACCGCAAGAAGTTGGGGAAATGGTTTTAGACTTTTTGGCGAATCCAGAAAAATTGGATGATATGCGCGCTAAACTCCATAATATTCGCGGTGAAAGCGGTGCAGCCCAGAAGATAGCACAGATTGTTGGTGAGGAAATTGGGAAGTAGGAACAGATCGGCAGAATTTAATTTGAATTTTGAATAGTGGGACTTAGATAAAAATTAAGCCCAAATGTAGCCCAAACTGGCTTTATAAGTAACAAACACATCACGATAGATGATCAACCAATCGAAAAATCGAAAAGGTATAGCCGTGTTGGCTGACGCTTTCGGTTGGGAATTATAAAAAGTAATACTTTAAATACAATTATCCTGATGCGGTTTTTTTTAGTACCCACTTATACAAGTATTTTATTGGTAACTCTTTTAGCTGGGTGTTCATCACCACAAAAAGTGCAATTAACAGTACAATCACCCATTTCCTCGCCAAACGCTGAATCATCTTTGCCTCTAAATAATTCTAAAATTTCCTCAGAATCGCCTAAAAATACTTTTCAAGATGCACTAGATGCAGCTGTTAGCGCTACTACTATAAGTCAATCATCTGTATCTAAGGATGATTGGAATTTAGTTTATAGTAAATGGCAAGAAGCAATAAATTTGATGAGAACTATACCAGATAATAGCGAAAATTATGTGATGGCTCAGAAGAAAATTACTGAATATAGTAAGAATTTAAGTTATGCAAAACAGCAAGCTAGAAAAAAAGAAATTATCAAAGAAGAAAAGGTATTAATATTAATTCCTCCTATAAGAAGAGAAACTTGTCGAGAGAAGGAAATAATAGAGTCTTTATTTAAAGATGTTGAAAAAGATCCTGAGATGATTAATGAGCCGATACCTAAATATGCCCCAGGTGCTTGGGGTTCGCCATTTCCTTTATTGCATACAGCAGTTGGATTTGGTTGTAAAGTATACGTCGAACTACTAATTTCCATGAACGCAGATGTTAACAATGTGAGTTCTGAGGGCTTAAGACCACTTGATTTTGCATACAGAAAAGATATTGCTGCACTTCTCATTACAAAAGGTGCAAATATAAATGCAACAAACGATAAAGGTTTAACTGCACTACACTATAAAGCACAAATTAATACTAAAGAAGGTAAGGCACGTATTCATTTAAAAGATATTTTAGAAACATCTGAATTTTTGATATCTAAGGGTGCAAATATAAATGCTAAAGATCATAATGGTAAAACTCCTCTTGCTTATGCAAAATCAATCAATTTTCAAGAAATGATTAGGCTACTGAAAAGCTATGGAGGACAAGAATAGGTATTATGATATCAAGCCACCCTTAAAAAAGCTTCTCGAACAATCTTGGTAAACTTATAATCGGCCAGCACTTAGTCCGAAGATTCACCATTCCGGCGTCCCAGTTCAAAAATGCCACAACTAATACACGCAAGTATACCTAAGCTGATTCCCCAACTAGGCCCTAAACTGATTTCTACACCCCAGTTAACTAAAGCGCCAACTACCAAAAAGGGGAAAATGCTAAACAGTGAGGCGTAGAAAGCATTTTGGGATTCTCTAGCTTTACGAGTCTTTTCAAATTCTGACTGGCTGGTATAAAGCGATCGCTCGGCAAAGTTAAACCAGCGATTGAGTTGCTCGATTACCCATTCATTAACTCTGGAAAAACCTAGATATAGCGCCAATGACCACAAACTCGCTCCAGCGATCGCGATCGTGTCTAACTCAAAACGGAAAGGTAAAATTTCAGTCAGCATTGCTTAGGTGAGTCCTGCAAAGGGTTAACTTTAGCTGTCAGTAGATGCTAAATAAACCTCTTGTGCAATTTTAAGCATAAAAGCTAACAAGATTTCAACTACTTGACAACTTCCCGCTTTTTAGCTTGAAGCAAACCTAATTTACGGATTGCTGGGTAAATTATCGGGGTCGATACCAAGAGAACGTAAATGCTGTGCAAACTTTTCTGCTTTTTCTTCTGCCGTTAAATACCGATTTCCTTGTTCGTCATACCAAGATAGAAATTCCTGACCAATTCCACCAATAACACCTTGATGTCGTCCAATTCCTAAACCAACCTCTGGCATCCAACGAGGTTCGCCAATTTGTAATTGATAATTTTTATCTACCAATTTGTAAATTTCAAATGGTTGGTGTCGATCGCGTTGCCAATATTCGGGGTTGTAAATAATGTAGTAAAGTACGCCAAGTTTCCGATAAATTTCTAACTTTTCATCGTATTCACTTCCTGGAGAATGGGATACCATCTCCAATGTTAGTATCGGTACTACCTCATTTTCTTCCCAGACAGCGTAACTTCTACGCGATTTACCACCTTTTTTGCGATCGACTCCCAAACTCAGAAACCCATCTGGTACTATGGGGACTCTCGCATTAGCTCCTGTCGTGTGGTAGATTGCCATGTCTACGCCGAAAAACCAATCGGTGCGGGTTGCCCAAATCGAGGTTAATAGGAACAGTAGAATATTGGGCAGAAAATTTTGATCCTCATTATCCACGGGTATATCGTCCGAGCAGGCTAGTTCGTCAGTGCTTGGAAGCCCAACGACTTTAAGGTTTTCTGACAGCATGACTATTACCGCGGTGGCTTCGGTTTCTTTGATTATAGATAAATTCAACTTGCCAAGGGTGCAGGATCTTTTGAAGAAGTAGAAAAATACGAAGCAAAACTTATTCAGAAGTATCCCAAATTATCGCCCATCACTTCAAGCGCTGCGCGAGCGAGCGCTTGAAGTGATGGGCGAGCAATCGCTCGTGAAATGACAAAAAGGGAATATGACTCATAGATTTGATGACGATGGTGGCGATGAATACGACGACTGGAGCGGGGAATGGTCGCCTGGGTCAGCCAACAATCCTAGCTTATTGGCTGATAGCAAGACTTGTTACTGCTGCCAGGGTACAGGCCGATGGTTTAGGTGGATTGACTCAAAAAAGGAGTCCATTTTGGAGAAGTGCGACTTTTGTAATGGTTCTGGTTTGTCCCCTGCTCCTAAATTACTAGAGTGAACACTCACGACAAGTCCAAAATCTAAAATCTAAAATCTAAAATTGACTCACCATCCCCAAGTACCAGGAGCGCCTTTAAATGGCCCAACAATATCACTGGTTATCCAACCACCGTAGAAGTTACCTGGTTGTGGTTGCACCTCTTCGCCATTAACGTAGCATTTATCCATTAAATGAGCATAAAAAGCTACATAGTCCTTAATAGATTCAAAGGCTGGTGTAGGTTTGGGGTAGAACCAGGCAGCATTATGGACTTCTTTATCACCAACTCGGATTGTGTAGTAACCAGCACTTCCCTTCCACTCACAAAAGCTAGATTGCGGAGTCATCTGTAGATATTCCATTTTGATATCCGCTGGGGGAATGTAGTAAGAAGGAGGATGACTAGTTTCTAAAACACGTTTGGCGCTGTGAGTATCTACAATTACTACTCCGTTAAAGATTATTTGGATATGTTTGGTTGTGTCCTTCAAAAGAGGAGGACGGGGATAATCCCAAACTGATTCTTGTCCAGGAGCGGGTTCGATGCGTTGAAAATTAACCATCATCAAGAGTGTGGAGTTCTGAGAGAGAAAAAAGTAATCAGCACTGATGTACTTAGTGAAGCAACAACTCTCCTTGTGGAGTCACTGCGGTCTTTTAACTCAACCCTCTTTATCGTACCTGTTTAAGAGCATCAACTTGCTTGGTAAACAACTCCGTGAATAAACTAAGCACAGTCCGTTCTTCGCGTACTTTTATATTGGCACTGATAGACATACCTGATTGCAAGTTAACTTTTTTGCCCTTAATCACTAAGGATTGTTTATCTAATGAGACTTTTGCCGGAAATCTGTAAAACTGATGGGTTTGGTCTGGCGGTAATGCGTCTGAACCTATCTCATCCACTTTTCCCTTAATATCGCCAAACTCGCTGTAAGGAAAGGAGTCAATTCTGACATCTACTTTCATACCTTTTCGCACAAACCCAATATCTTTGTTAGTGATGAAAACTTCAGCGATATAGTTTTCTTTGGGGACAATTTGCAACAGTTTTGTCGTTGGAGTTGCAACAAATCCAGGGTTTTTTGCTTGCAAATCGAAAACTGTTCCTGCTACAGGTGCGCGGAGTTCTTGATATTTAACGTTTAGCTGTGATTGAGATATTTTACTATTGACATCTGCCAAACGCTGCTCATTTTCCAGCACAACTTTCATGAATTGGCTATCGATTGTGGCAATCTGCTGTTTGTTCTGGGCTATCTTATCCAAAATGTTTTTATCAGAAACAGCCACTGTATTGCTTAACTCTTGTTGTCCTTTTTCTATATCAAACTGGAGGCGTTGCAGTTCTTCACCTAGTTGCGCTACTTCTGCGGTGCGATTTTGTACTTCTTGTTGCTGATTGAGATACTGAAGTTGGGAAATCCCACCTTCTTCTGCTAATATCTTCAGCTTATTTAAAATCCCCTCTTGAATAGCTAAACTTGATTTACTATCTTCCAACTTAATTTGATTTTGAATCAGTTGTTTTTTGGTCTTTTCTACTTCTAATCGTGCTGCGGAAGACCGAGAGTCTAATTCCTGTTTGGCAACTCGTAGAAGTTGTTGTTCATCAATTCCTACTCCAGAATCTTGACCAGAATTTTTTAATTGAGTGCGGAATAATTCATTTTCTGCTACTAATGCTGCCCGACTTTTCAACAGAAAAGCAGTTTCTTGTGGCAAGTTACCGCGCAAATATAACGCTTCAGATCCATTGGCAGTACTTGCATTCATCAATCGGCGATAAATCTGATTTTCTTTCATTAATGCAAGGCGAATTTTATTCAAAGAATTTAATTCGGCAACAGAGGCAATGGAATCAAAAGTTAGCAGTAAATCACCTGGCTTCACTTCTTGTCCATCTTTTACATTAACTGTTTCCACCACTCCACTCACAGGAGCCTGAACTTCTTTGACTGTTCCTTGGGGTTTTAGTTGCCCAGTTGCTGGCACTACTTGTTCAATTTTTGCAAAATAAGTCCAAGCAATACCAAAGCAGGCTAGCCCCACTAGTGTAATCATGATTGTACGCGACCAAATTGGAGATTGGCGCAAGACAATAGATTGCTCAAATTCCAGGTTGTTTAAGTTATTTAAAGACTCTTGAGCAGCTTTTTGTTGTTTTGTCAGTACCTGTGAATCGTGCTTAACTCCATTTTTGTGATTGCCGTTTTTCTGATTGCCGTTGAGGTGATTCCCATTAAGTTGAGTCATAACGATTTTGGATTTTGGATTTTGACTTTTTTGTGGATTGGGCAATGTTTCCCGATGCCAAAAACCTTTGCCCTCAAGAATGACTAATTACAAGTTTACATCTTGTTGCTGATACAGGTAATAATAATGACCTTTAGTAGCCATTAATTCTTGATGGCTCCCTTGTTCTATAACCCTGCTATTATCCATCACAACAATCATATCTGCATTACTGACGGTGTTCAGTCGGTGGGTAATAAAAAATACTGTATCGCCCTTGAATGCTTTGGCTAAATTGAGACATATTTGCCGTTCTGTGGGATAATCCAATGCGCTAGTTGCTTCATCTAAAACTAATAATTTTGGTCGTTGTAAAACTGAACGAGCGATCGCAATTCTTTGTCGTTGTCCACCTGAAAGTGCAGAACCCCGTTCTCCCACCCGCGTGTTGTAACCGTTTGGTAAGTTCATGATAAATTCGTGGGCGCAGGCAACCTGAGCCGCTTCGATAATTTCTTCGGTTGTGGCGTCGGGATTGGTTAGGGCAATATTTTCCTGAACGCTGCCGTCAAACAATAATGTCTCTTGGGGAACTACGCCAATTTGTCGTCGCAGGGAATAAAGTTCTACTTTGGCAATATCATAACCATCAATCAAAATTCTGCCGGACTCAGTTTCGTAAAGTCTCAGCAGTAATTTCATCATCGTACTTTTACCAGATCCACTTTGTCCGACAATGCCGACAAATTTCCCTGGCTCAAATTCGAGGTTGACATTAGAAAGTTGCAGAGGGCCACTTGTGCCAAAACGGAAGGAAACATTTTCATATTTCACTGCTCCCTTAATCGTCGGTAAGGGTATATTGTAGCGGTCTGTTTCTCCTTCTTGTGGCGTATCGACAATATCGCTTAAACGCTCTAGAGACAAGGCAGTTTCTTGGAAGCTTTGCCAGAGTTGAGCTAAACGTAATATTGGGCTGGTGACGTAACCCGATATAATCCTAAAGGCAATTAATTCACCTAAAGTTAATTGTTGTTGCAATACTAAATAAGCTCCTACCCACAAAACTAGTAAGCTGCTGAGTTTGTTGAGAAAGTTGCTGGTAGAGTTAGCGAGGGTAGAAGTCACAACTGTTTTAAAGCCAGCGGCGACAAACCGGGCATAACGCTCTTGCCAGGAAAAGCGCGATCGCAATTCGATATTTTGCGCTTTTACCGTTTGAATGCCTGACATCACTTCCACTAAATAAGATTGAGTTTCGGCGTTGCGTTCGGCTTTGGCACGTAACTGTCTGCTAATAGTGGGAGAAGCAACTAAGGTGATAATCACAAATATTGGAATTGTACTTAAGCCGACTAACGTGAGTTGCCAACTGTAAATCAGCATCACACCGATATAGACCAGCGAAAATAAAGCATCTAATCCGACTGTTAAGGCAGTACCAGTTAAGAATTGGCGGATATTTTCTAGTTCGTTGATGCGAGTGGAAAGTTCACCCACAGGTCGGCGTTCAAAATAGCGTAGCGGTAGACGTAGTAAGTGATCAATGATTTGCGACCCTAAACCCATATCGATCCGGTTCGTGGTATCGACAAATAAATAGGTTCGTAAGGTAGTCAACACTGCTTCAAATAGTCCGACTACTAAGAGCAAAACTCCCAAAATATGTAGTGTACCAATACTATTTTGAGTGATAACTTTGTCGATAATTAACTGAACGACTAGGGGATTTGCCAACGCTGCCAACTGCACGAAAAAGGAAGCGATAAAGACCTCGATCAGGACTCGACGGTGCTTTGACAAATAGGGCAGAAACCACCGTAAACTAAAGCGTTCTTGCGGCGTTTGATTGGTAGCAGTCAGCAGTAATACCCTAACTTTGGGCGGAAAGTCAGTTGGATCGACATCTAATTGTTCAACCAATTGAGCGGGTTTACAGCGCACAATTCCTTTGGATGGAACACCTACAACCACGGTATTGGCATCTACTTCGTATAAAACGGCAAAATTATCACCGTAGCGAATCAGCGCTGGTGTCGGAATGCGCGTGACTGAAGCGACTGGTAACTCTATCAACTGCGCCTTCAGCCCAATTAACTCTGCCAGGTAAGCAGTAACTTGAAACGATATAGTGCCCTGACGTTTGATTTGCTCAGTCAAGATGCGGCGAACCACCTCTCGACGAAACGGCATTTCTAGGTGCTTCGCGATCATTTGGAAGCAGGCGAAAGCTGAATTTAGTTCTCCTTTTCCGCCAAAGAATGGGTATTTTTGTTTTGACGAATTCTTTGAATTTTGGGGGGCTGTCTGTGGAACTATTTCGTCTGATGCGTAGGGAATAATATCTAGGTCGTCAGCGCTATCTCTATCTACTCTGGTTTCAGTTACCGCAAGTTCTATCTCATGACTATCTTCTAAGATCAAATCTGACGGATGTATGCCAAGCAACCGTGCGGGGTTTTGACCGATAACCTGAATCTTGTCTCTGTCATCGTCTGATTCTAGGCGATCGCCAGGTGAGAAATTCGTGACTGTACCACCGCCACTCACAAACCAAACGCTTTTACTATCCAGTTGGTTGAATGAAGTTTTTCCAGAAGGGAGATAATGTACTTTCGCCTGGGGTAAGGCTTTTTCTGCCAGTTCTCTGAGATTTAAAGTGGCGATCGCTTGCTTTTGCCAATAAGAACCGAGAATATCGAAAACTTCTACCAAATAACTGCGGTTCTTGCGAGCTTCCGCAAAGGCTGGGTATAAAGCTAGAAAGCTAAAATATGCTGATGCGCTCAAGGTTAAACATACTACTTCGGTGGAAGCGATCGCTGTTTCACAGGCGACATCGCGCAACAAACCAATTTCGCCAATAATTTCCCCAGGTTGTAGTAATTTTAGGGTAATTGGCATTTGCGTCTGGGGGTCATATCCTAACAGCCGCACTTGTCCCTCATAAATGATGGTGATGCGTTCCGGGAGACTTTCTTTACCAATGATTTTCTGACCTATGCGATAGCGCCAGGCTTGCAGCTGTTCTGATAGATTAGCGATCGCTCCATCTGGCAACTGCTCAAACCCCTCTAGGGTGGTGAGAAATTCGGGAAAAGTGTTCTTAATATAAGTCATATAAAACTAGTTAAAGTGAGTAATTAAGTCGAAAATATTAGGGAATATCTCTTTTACTAACAGTGGGAGTGTTTGGTTTTATGCCAGCAGTGACAAGACTTATGTGGAATTTAGGTGTTTAAATGTGTAACAGCACAGAGGGAAATTTAGTCTAATTGCAGACCTGTATTTATATAACACGGTTACGATTGTTACGCGTTTTTCAAAATAAAGCATACTGTAAATAGATCGAGGACAAGTTATCACTTGGTTAACGCTACATAATTTATACAAAATTAAAATCAATATCAATCAATATTTAGTATTACAACTATGCAATATGGATACTTATCATCAAACCAAAACACATAAACGTAGTTGTTAAATTTAGCGCTACATACTTTACTTTATAATAGTCAACCTGAAAATATCACAGATGCTTTCCTAAGTAAATATCCTAGTTAAGAATTATGTAATAAAAAAAACTTTAAATTTCTGAATTATTTTTGACAAAATCTTGAATACAGGGATTGACAATATCACTAATGGCGAAAAACAGGAGCTTTCCTCGTTAAACATCACCTATACGCTAATTATGAAATAATTATCCATCACTTTTTTTGCTAGCTTAATTTAATAAAATTTAACTTGAAAAGTAAAGCGGAAGATTTTTTCACCCTAGAGGAATCAACTATTAAATTTATGAAGGAAAGACAATAAGTGCCTTCAGTAAATTTACTAATTTAATTAATGGCTAGTCCATCTCATCACTATGCACAAAACAACCTCACCCTGCAACTAGGATGAGGTTGATCGATTTTACTAAGTAATTACTCGTATTTAATACTAAGCAAGATTAACATTCAAATTGACCTGCACAATCACATCGTTGTAATCTTTATCACCACCATTGGCTAAATCTTCAAAACCAAAGGTGTTATTTCCCAATAACCGAATGTGATCTACCTTATCTAAATTAGCACCCAAGAATGTGAAGTAAACATTTTTATTGGCATTACCATTGAGAATTGCATCGGGTCTGCCATCCACAATAATAAATGGTGCAAATAAAGAATTCGGCTCGAAAGTGCCAGTGTAATTTGCAGTGCCTTGGTTGCCCACCGCCAAGTCAATGCCTGCAACACGCCCACGCACAGCAGCTTCGGCGTAGCCAGCCTGCCCAACGAGAATATCTGCTGTGCCATCACCGTTGGTGTCAATACCACCATTTTCATCAGCTACCTGATAGAAGCCGACAAAGTTATTGTAAGCTGCCTCTCTGTTGACTGCAAACTCAGCTGTTACCGATTGTGTCACACTCCGTAAATCAATCAGTTCGCCTTGATATTTGCCTTGCAGACCAGTACCGAAAGATACTTCTTGATTGGTTGGCTGAATATTCACTACCAAATTCTGAAAATTAAGAGAAAACCCTTCATCTTCTATGTCGTTATTTGTAGCTGAGGAAAAAAGCACACTTGAGAAGGGGGTTTTTCCAGACAGTACAGACTGAGTAGTACTGTTGGATACCAGATAAAATCTGAGTTTGGTATCAGAGTCGAATTCTAAAATGTTTTTCAGGTCGGCAGGATTAAAACCATTAGGCAGGTTGGCAAGAGCGGAGAAAACCACCTTTGAACGCAAAAGAGCCGCTTGCGTATAGCCTTCTGCACCAGGGGCTATGCCGTTAATCCTACCTTGTTCATCGTCAACAGTAAATACATTTAGTTCGTTCACCTCTTTAGAGGTGTTGTTTCTAATCTTGATTGAGAGTTTTCCTTTATCACCTTTAATGTTCAGCTTAGTCTTGACACTAAAGATATCGCCTGTAATTTGTGTCACTACAGCAGTATTATCAGTAACCGCAAGTTTAAACACATCACTGGCTTGCTCTCCAGCAACATCCTTAGCTGTGACTTTGATGTTTAAACTACCTACGTCCTCATTCTCAGGAGTACCACTGAAGGTAAGGGTAGTAGGATTGAAGTTCAACCAAGTAGGTAGTAGGTCATTATTTTCCAGCGTTGCAGTATAGGTGAGGATGTCTCCAACATCCACATCGCTAAAGGTGTCAGTTGGGACGGTGAAATTGAAAAGTGTGTCTTCAGTGACTTGCTGATCTGCAATTTCTTTTACTAAAACTGGAGGATCGTTGACATTATTAATCTTGATTTTAAACACATCACTGGCTTGCTCTCCAGCAACATCTTTAGCGGTAACTTTGATGTTTATACTACCTACGTCCCCATTATCGGGAGTGCCACTGAAGATACGGGTAGTAGGATTGAACTTCAACCCCATTGGCAGAGGATCATCGTTTTCTAGGGTTGCAGTGTAGGTGAGAATGTCTCCAACATCCACATCGCTAAAGGTGTCATCTGGGACTGTGAAGTTGAAAAGTGTGTTCTGGGTGGCTTCTTGGTCTGCAATTTCTTTTACCAAGACTGGAGGATCGTTGACATTATTAACCGTGAGTTTAAACACATCACTGGCTGTTTCTCCACCAACATCCTGAGCGGTAACTTTGATGTTTAGACTACCTACGTCCCCATTATCGGGAGTACCACTGAAAGTCCTGGTAGCAACATTGAACTTCAACCCATTCGGCAAAGGCGTATCGTCGTCCAGAGTTGCAGTGTAGGTAAGGGTATCTCCGACATCTGGATCGGTGAAAGTGTCATCTGGTACAGTGAAGCTGAAGAAAATATCTTCAGTGGCTTGTTGGTCTGCAATTTCTTTTCCCAAGGCTGGAGCAGTTAGTACTGAAGCGTAGGCTGCCATTACTTTTGGCTGAAACGCCAGAGTAGGAACACTTGCCCCCGTAGAAACTTTTAGTTTCCAGTTACCACCTAATGCAGTACTCCCCGTTAAATCATCAGACGCCGCTACTACTGCACCTGTCAATTCACTCAGACGCTGTACAAATGCTTTACCTTGCTCTGTTTGCCCGACTTCGCAACCATACAATAGCAGTTGTGCATCTGCACTCAAAACATTTGCCCAGTCCATGAGTTGCCAAGCATAATGGTTGAGGGTTTCGTAGCTGAGTTGACTGTTCCCCAGATAAACTTGCCCTGGTGCACCGTGAGAAACAATGTGTAAGGTATTGATTTCCCGATGAGTTGCCAGCACTTGGCTAATTTGTTCAATGCCATTCTGGTCAGGGTCTAAGACTACAACAGAGGTGTTCGGCAATACACCTGCTACCAGACTTTGGTAGTTCTCAACCTGTGAGTCGATGAAAACTAAGTGAGTAGCAGGTATTTGCTCATATAAGTCTTGAGTTGGCTCTTTTGCGATCGCTATCGGGATGGTGTCTGACATAATTACTCTTAATTAATAATTAATGGTTTTTTTGTGACAGCCATTACGTGCCATAACCTGTAAATCACGTAGAAACAGGATTTTTTTGGTATCGTAAAGGAGTCAATTATTAAACTTATATAAAAGGCTAATAGTTAACTCCAGTAAATTTACTGCCTAAACCTGCGGATCAATATTACCATTGCCATCGCAAATAGCATCATATTTGCCATCAACAATAATAAATGGCGCAAGCAGCGAAGCAGCTTTGTGAAAGTCGCGGTATAATTTTCTATCCTTATTCACCGTAAAAAAATGCCTGTAACATGCCTATAAATAGCTTTAGACTGATGCAAAGACTATTTATACATGTATGAGTCCATATAATCGTTATGCAGAAAACAACCTCACCCCGCAACCGGGATGAGGTTGTATTATTTTTCTAAGTAATTCCTCGCCTTCGATCTAGGCAAGATTGACACTCAAATTGATCTGCACAATCATATCGTTATAATCTTTATCACCACCATTGGCTAAATCTTCAAAACCAAAGGTGTTATTTCCCAACAGTCGAATGTGATCTACCTTATCTGAGTTAGCACCCAAAAATGAAAAGTAAATCTTTGGATCGTTATTGGCATTATTATCGAGAAACTTATCTGCTTTACCATTGATAATAATAAAGGGTGCAAATAACGAATCAGTTCCGAAAGTGCTGGTAGATGTTGCCGAACCTTGATTGCTCACCGTCAAGTCAACGCCTGTAACACGCCCACGCACAGCGGCTTCGGCATAACCTGCTTGTCCAACAAGAATATCTGCTTTACCATCGCTATTGGTGTCAATGCCACCATTTTCATCAGCCACCCGATAAAAACCGACAAAGTTGTTCAATGCAGCTTCTCTATAAACCTTAAAGTCAGCTTTTACCGATTGTCCTACACCCCGTAAATCAATCAGTTCGCCTTCCTTTTTGCCTTGTAAATTTGTACCCAAAGATATTTCTTGATTTGTTGCCTGAACCGTTACAGCAAAATTTTGGAAGTTGAGAGAAAAGCCTTCCTCTCCTGTGTTGGTATTTGTGGCTGAGGAAAAAACGACACTTGAAAAAGATGCTTTTCCAGACAGTACAGCCTGAGTAGTACTGTTGGATACGCTATAGAATCGGAGTTTGGTATCAGAGTCAAATTCTAAGACGTTATTCACATCTTCATGCTTGAAACCCTTGGGCATATTAGCAAGGGAGAAGAAAATCACCTTGGAGCGTAAAAGAGCAGCTTGTGTATAGCCTTCTGCACCAGGGGCTATGCCATCAATCTTACCTTCATCATCATCAACATTAAATACACACAGCTCATTCACCTCTTTAAAAGTGCTGGTTTTAATTTTGATGGAGATTTTTGCTTTATTGCCTTTAGTCTTCAGCTTAGTCTTGACACTAAAGATATCGCCTGTAATTAATGTGAATAAAGTAGTAGGAGTCTTTTTATCGGCAACCCCAAGCGTAAATATATCACTAGCTTGCTCTCCAGCAATATCTTTAGCAGTGACTTTGATGTTTAGATTACCTACATCCTTATGTGTGGGAGTCCCACTAAAGGTAAGAGTAGCAGGATCGAACTTCAACCAAGTAGGCAGTAGGTCATCATTTTCTAGAGTTGCAGTGTAAGTCAGGGTATCTTCAACATCTACATCGCTGAAGGTGTCAACTGGAAGGGTGAAGTTGAAGACACTATCTTCGGTGGTTTCTTGGTCAAGAATTTCATTTGCCACCTCTGGCGTATGATTGAAAGGCGCACTAAACAACGCCACCGCCGAGTCATCATATCCAGCAGTATAGAGGTATTTGCCATCGGAGCTGAGAGTTACAGAAACCGCACCACCAAGTCCATCGACACCATCTGCATCATCTTTTTGAACTTCTACAAAACTTAGTTTGCCTGTGGTTGTATCCCGCTCAAACACCGCCACCGCCGAGTCATCATATCCAGCAGCATAGAGGTATTTTCCATCGGGGCTGACAGTAATGGAAGAGACACCACCAAGCCCATCGACACTACTGATACCATCTTTTTGAACTTCCACAAAACTTAGTTTGCCTGTGGTTGTATCCCGCTCAAACACAGCTACAGCTGAGTCATCATATCCAGCAGCATACAGGAATTTTCCATCAGGGCTGACGGTGAGGGATTTAGCACCAGCAAGTCCATCGACACCATTTGTATCATCTTTTTGAACTTCTACAAAACTCAGTGCGCCTGTGGTTGTATCCCGCTCAAACACAGCTATAGCCGAGTCATCATATCCAGCAGCATATAGGAATTTACCATCGGGGCTGACGGTGAGGGATTCAGCACCAGCAAGCCCATCGACACCATTTGTATCATCTTGTTGAACTTCTACAAAACTCAGTGCGCCTGTGGTTGTATCCCGCTTAAATACCGCTACAGCTGAGTCACTATATCCAGCAGCATAGAGGAATTTTCCATCAGGGCTGACGGTGAGGGATTTAGCACCAGCAAGTCCATCGACACCATTTGTATCATCTTTTTGAACTTCTACAAAACTCAGTGCGCCTGTGGTTGTATCCCGCTTAAATACCGCTACAGCTGAGTCACTATATCCAGATGCATACAGGAATTTTCCATCGGGACTGACTGTGAGAGATTCAGCACCAGCAAGCCCATCGACACCATTTGTATCATCTTTTTGAACTTCTACAAAACTCAGTGCGCCTGTGATTGTATCCCGCTCAAATACCGCTACAGCCGAGTCATCATATCCAGTAGCATAGAGGAATTTTCCATCGGAGCTAACTGTGAGGGATTTAGCACCAGCAAGTCCATCGACACCATTTGTATCATCTTTTTGAACTTCTACAAAATTCAGGATTTTCTGCGTCATATTTCCCTTGAGATTGCAAAATAGTTTGTAAAAGTAATATTCTTTTCTAGCAAAGATAAGAATGTACTATATAGCTTATTGTCTGATTTTTATTAAAGCCTCAGTAGATATACTAAGTAATTTTCAGCTTATCCCTTATGTTAGAGCTTTCTTTACGATCGAATTTATACATACATAGTTGAAGTTATTACGCGCAAATAAAACAACCCCATCCCGGAAGCGAGATGAGGTTGAAAGCTATAACTATTTCTGCAAATTAGACGAATTTTAGATGTCTACAATAGCTCGATCTATGCAAGCTCTCATCTTTTCAGATAGAGTTCGGACATGGGGTTCTCTAAAAATAGAGTCGTGGTTTCCTGGGACATTTTGAATATCCAAACCTCCTAAGACCATTTCACTCCAACCCATTTGGGGGTCAACCTCCCGTTTTTCCAATGCAACGCGCTCTTCTGCTCGGAATACAGTGACTCGACCTGGATAAGCTTTTAGAACGTATTCTCTGGCTGCCTGTTTATTGGCCTCTTCTATTGTTAATTTCCGGTAGTTATAAGGTACAGTCCGCCAGATTCTTAAGGAAAATTTAAAGAGCAATTTTCGGAACTTTTCTTGAAGTTTATACTTCAGCCAAGAGCTTTTGTTCCTGATTTGCTCAAGCACGTAATTAGTCCCAAGTTTTGTCAGGTTGTCCCAATGTTGAGAAACTCGCTTTTCTAACGGCGCTTGTTTAATATAATTTGGGCCAGTAGTATCAAATAAAGCTAACAGAGCTACTTTTTGACCTTGCCTTACGAGTTGTTGAGCCATTTCCCAAGCTACTAGTCCACCAAAGGAGGAACCACCCAAAAAATAAGGGCCTTCAGGTTGAATAGTTTGTATCTCTTTGATGTAATGAGCCGCCATTTGTGTAAGCTTGGTAAAGGGAGCTTCTTTCCCATTTAATCCTCGTGCTTGTAGTGCATAAAATGGCTGATTTTCACCCAAATGAAGTGATAAATCTCGGTAATAGAGAACACTTAAACCAATTGCATGGATGCAAAAGAGAGGTGGCTTAGAACCGTTGGGCTGCATTGGTACTAGTGATGACCAAGGCATCGATTTTTCTGAGTTGTTACTAATACTACTCTCAACCTGATTATGGCTTTCTGGCAAAAACCCTTGCTGGCGAATAATATTAGTTAATTGCTCAATGGTTGAAGATTGCAAGAGAATAGCTAAGGGCAGATTTAAGCCAAATGTCTTTTCAATCTGAGAAAACAGATGTACTGCAAGTAGTGAGTTTCCACCCAAATCAAAAAAGTTGTCTTTTATGCCAATGGGATGAATACCTAAAAGGTTTTCCCAAATTTTAGTTAACTGAAGTTGTAATGGATCTTCTGCTGTGGCAAATATTTTTTCTATTTTAGAATTAGTTGGATTCAGCCTAGATAAGGCTTGGCGATCGACTTGGCCATGAGCATTCAATGGCAGAGAATCGACTATGAAAAAGGCAGAAGGCAACAAATGTTCAGGTAACTTTTGCTGGAGAAAACTCAGCATTTGCTCGCTCCCAAAACTTTCTCCTTGTTTGGGAACAACATAAGCAACTAAACTTTTATCCCCAGGAACATCTTCTTTGGCAATCACCACAGTTTTTTGTACGCCTGGATATTGACCCAAAATTGTTTCAATTTCAGCCAACTCAATGCGAAAGCCGCGAATTTTTACCTGATTATCTAAGCGGCCTAAAAACTCAATATTGCCGTCACTTAAGTAGCGTCCTAAGTCACCAGTTCTGTAAAGGTATGCCCCAGATTCGCTGCTAAAGGGATTGGGGATAAATTTCTCAGATGTTAGTTCGGGACGATTAAAGTAGCCTTGGGTAACACCGATACCGCTGATGTAGATTTCACCACTTACACCAATAGGGAGGAGTTGCGATCGCCGATCGAGGATGTAGATTTGAGTATTGGCGATCGCTCTTCCTATAGGAATTTCTGACCGAGTGTTACTGGCTTCAGTTGCAGTCTCTGGATCGTAAACCGTTGCAGTTAAAGTTGTTTCTAGCGATCCATAAGCATTCAGCCAGCGTACTTGCTTGCCAACTTTTTCTACCCAAGTTAGATAAGCCTGCCGTGAGACTTTTTCGCCACCAACCATGACTAAGCGCAAGCTAGCTGGTAAGCTTTGGGGAGATACAGATAGCTCCTTGACTAACTCATACCAAAAAGACGTGGCTAGATTAACAACAGTAATTTGTTGTTGAGCAATGAACGGGAAAAACTGCCTCGTTGATTGCATCTCCTGAGATTGGAGAATTGCAGTAGCACCAGTAATCCAAGTGGGAAAGAGTGATTCAATGAAGGTATCGCAGCTAATACTAGGTATGAGTAGTAAGCGATCGCTCTGAGTCAACTCCCAAGTTTCGCTAATTGCCAAGCTGTGGCTGACAAGATTATGGTGGGTAATAGCTATACCGTTGGGTTTTCCATTGCAGCCGGACACATACATTACACAGGCGAGAGTCCGATCTGTGCCATAACTTTCTGGATTTTCAGTCACGTGTACGGCAATAACTTCCCAATCACTATCCAAACAGATAGCTTGTGCTTGATGCTCAGAGAGTTTCTCAACTAATGAGCTTTGGGTTAACACCAAAGATATTTGGGCATCTTCTAAAATGACAGCCAGACCATCTTGCCCAGATGTCGGAGCGATGGGTACGTAAGTTCCACCGACTTTCAAAATACCCAACAGCCCCACAATCATCTCCAGGGAAGGCTCTAGATAAAGACCGATGAGTACCCCCGATTCTACCCCTAAAGTTTGCAAATAGTAGGCTAGTTGATTTGCCCGCTGGTTAAGTTCCTGATAAGTTAATTGCTGATTTTTAAAACTTACTGCAATATTATTTGGAGTTCTTTTAGCTTGAGTTTCAAACCAGTGATGGATACAAGTATTCTGGGGATAATCAGCTTGTTTGCTATTCCACTCAATTAACAATTGATGTTGTTCGGGTGCTGTCAACAGGGGTAACTCAGCAATCGGGCGATCGGGATTAGCAACAATACCTTCGAGTAAAGTTTTGAAGTGTGCCAACATCCGCTCTATTGTACTGGCATCAAACATCTCGGCATTGTAATCGAATACCATACCCAGACCATTATCCTGTTCCCGCAAGACCAATGTCAGATCGTATTTGGTCTTGCCATGATAGATATAGCCAAATAGAGAAGTGATAGTCAAATCAGGTAGTTGCACTGATGCCATGCCACGGCCATTCGACCAAGGAGGATTGAGGGAGAATTTTACCTGGAACAGGGGCGAACTATTGCGACTTCGCTGTTCTGGTCTAAGTTCTTCAATTAGCTTTTCAAAGGGTAGGTCTTGATGGGTATAAGCCTCTAAACAATCCTTACGCACTCGGTCTAATAATTCTCGGAAAGTTGGGTTGCCTGCAAAGTTACTCCGCAGTACAAGAGTATTAGAAAAAAATCCAATCAGCCCCTCGGTTTCAACTTGTCCTCGACCTGCACTTGCAAAGTTAATTAGTAGGTCTTCTTGTCCAGAATAACGGTAGAGCAATAGCTCGAATGCTGCTAGTAGAGTCATGAACAGGGTGACACCCCATTTTTGACTCATGTCTGTCAGGGCATGGTTCAGCGACTTTGATAGCAGCAGGGCAGCGCGATCGCCTCGATAGGTTTGCACACTTTGAGGACGGGGGCGATCGTAAGGTAACTCAATGATCGGTAAATTGCCTTCTAGCTTTTGCTTCCAGTAGTTTACCTGTGACTCTAAAACCTCTCCCTGGAGCCATTGATATTGCCAATTGGTAAAATCAGCATACTGCACTGGTAAGGGAGTTAAAGGAGAAACCTGACCTGCTGATAATGCTTTATAGATGGTAATCAGGTCTTGATAGAACAGATCGGATGAAGCACCATCACAAACTATGCAGTGCATATTCCAAATTAGCAGATGTTCGCGATCGCTTAATCGCAGCAGTAACACCCGCAAAATTGGCCCGTTGCCTAAATCAAAGGGTTGATGAGCTTCTTTAGTTGCCAGTAGGTGAGCTTCCGCCTCTCGTTGTTCATCTGGTACTTGCCGCAAGTCAATTATTGGCAGTGTCAAGGAAACATCGGTGGCGATGACTTGAGTGGGCTTTCCATTGACTGCTGGAAAAGTTGTCCGCAGAACTTCATGGCGACGGACGACTTCTCTTAAACTTTCCTCTAAGACAGCAACATTCAGATTCCCTGTAAAACGCACGACAACTGGCATATTATTTGAGGAACTATCAGGTTCAAACTGATGGAGGAACCATATCCGTTGCTGACCAAAGGAAAGCGGCAAGTTGCCATTCCGTTCACAAGCGACAATTGGGGGAATCTGTGAACTGGCGGCTGTGTTAATTTGTCGGAGAAAGTTGATGATTTCGGCTTTTTGAGTTTTTAACTCGGTTAGCAATTCCGGTGTGAGACTATCTTTTGCGGCCCGATAGCGTAAGCGTTGGCTATGCCCGCCGCAGGCATCGCCTTCTAGCCAAAGTTTGACATCGCGCTGACGTAGCTCAGATAGTAGTTCATCTAATGTTTTCATAGCTCACCTTCCTCGTAATCATCAGCTGTTTCACTCTCAGCAGCCTGAACACCTTGGGCTGCCCACCGCAGAGTCTCCACTCGTTCAGCCAAATCTGCTACTGTTGGTAATTCAAATAAATTGGACATCAAAATTTCTGCTTGCAAGGCTTGGCGAACTCGAGAAACCACTTGAATCCCTAGTAGAGAATATCCACCCAATTCAAAAAAGTTGTCGTTAATCCCAACCTGCTTGACATTAAGAACCTGCGCCCATATATCTGCAATCTGCTGTTCAATGGGAGTGCGAGGCGCTACATAATTCGCCTCTAGTTCTGGGCGGGAAGCATCAGGCTGTGGCAATGCCTTGCGATCGACTTTGCCATTGGGGGTTAACGGCATAGCTTCTAGTGCCATAAAGATTGTTGGCACCATAAAGTCAGGAAGTTGTTGTTTCAAGAATCGACGCAATTGCGAAATCACTTCCAAGCTATCTTGACCAGTTTCGGCAACAATATAACCGACTAAACTAGTCTCATTAGGAATGTCTTCTCGAACAATTACAACAGCTTCTTTTACTCCTGGATGTTGCAGGAGTGCGGTTTCAATTTCACCCAATTCTATGCGGAAACCACGCAATTTTACCTGATAGTCGATACGACCCAAGTATTCAATATGTCCATCTGGTAAATAGCGAGCTAAATCCCCAGTTTTGTATAAGCGCGATTCAGGGTTTGGGCTGAAGGGATTAGAAATAAATCTTTGAGCAGTCAGTTCGGGACGATTCAGATATCCCCTTGCTAGTCCTTCGCCACCAATATACAACTCACCTGATATACCAATGGGAACGGGTTGTAAATGGGAGTCTAAAATGTAGATTTGCGTATTAGCTAGAGGGCAACCAATGCCTATTGCTTTATTTGCCGTTGTCACCTTGTAGCCTGTTGACCAAATCGTTGTTTCTGTAGGCCCGTAAAGGTTCCACAGACAAGCTCCCTTCGGTAATAATTGATTGGCGAGGTCTCTAGGTAAGGCTTCGCCTGTGGAAATCATCTTCAGTTGAGGACTACCTTGCCATCCGGCTGCCAGTAATAACCGCCAAGTAACTGGTGTCGGTTGCATAAAGGTTGCCCCGGAGGTGGTTAGCGCTTTTAACAGTTGTGTTCCGTCAGCCGCAACTTCACGGCTTACCAATACCAACTTCGCACCTACAGATAGGGGTAGAAAAATTTCTGAAACGGCAATATCAAAGGATAGGCTAGTAACAGAGAGGAGAGTATCTTCAGCAGTTAAACCGGGTTCTTTAGCGATCGCACTTAAAAGATTAACAGCATTCTGATGTTGAATTTGAACGCCTTTCGGTTGACCTGTCGAGCCAGATGTATAGATGACGTAGGCTAAGTTATTGGAAGTAATGTTATGTGTTGGGTTATCTGACCCATAATCTATGGATTGCCAGTTGCTATCAAGGCAAACAATCTCTGCTTGATGGTTTGGTAGCCCCGACTTTAGCTTCTCTTGCGTTAGTAGCACTGACACCTGAGCATCTTGCAGCATGAAAGCTAAACGTTCTTGAGGATAAGCATAATCTAATGGTACGTATGCTCCTCCGGCTTTGAGAATGCCTAAAACTCCTACAACCATTTCCAAGCTGCGCTCGACACACAGACCAACCAGAACTTCTGACCCGACTCCTAAGCTTTGGAGATAATGGGCTAGTTGATTGGCTCGCTGATTCAGTTCGCGGTAGCTAATTTGTTCATTTTCAAAAACTACAGCGATCGCATCTGGAGTCTTCTCCACTTGAGTTTCAAACAGCTGGTGAATGCAGATATCTTGGGGATAAGCTGTTTGAGTATTGTTCCATGTTGCTAATAACTGTTGCTCAACTGCTGGCAAAATTGGCAATTTAGCAATAATTTGATTAGGGTTAGCAACTATGCCTAATAACAAAGTTTCAAATTCTGCCATCCTGCGGCGGATAGTATCAGCGTCAAATAAATTAGTGTTGTACTGGCATTCCAGAATAAGTTCACCATGCGATTCCGTAGCATTGATAAACAGTTCAAAATTCTCGAATGCGCGGGGATTGGAGAAAAATTCTACCTCTAAATCAATAAAGGGAAGTCGATCGCTGTCTAAGGCTTGATCGACATTAAATATAATTGGTACTAAGGGAATGCGGCTGGAATCCCGTGGTAATACTAATTTTTTGACTAGACTACCAAAGGTAAATTGTTGATGTTCATAAGCATCTAAGACAGCCGATCGCCGCGATTGCAAGTAGTCGCTGAACGATTTTTCGCCATTAATCTGGCTACGCAATGGTAGTAAATTTACACAGTGACCTACAAGATTATATTGCCCTAAAGCAGCTTGTCCGGCGGCTGGAATACCTACAACTAAGTCGTTTTGTCCTGTTAGTCGGTGCAGCCAGACCTCGAATCCTCCCAGGATCGTAGTCATAAAGCTACAACCGAGTTTTGTTCCTAGTTGTTTCAGGTTGGCAACTAATTCCGGATTTAAATGCCAATCTTCACGAGCGGCGTTAAAGGTTCTGAGTGGGGGACGGGGGCGATCGCTAGGGAAATCTAGTACAGGTACAGAGTCAGCGAATTGTTGTAACCAGTATTGTTCTGTGGCGATCGCTTCTGGACTATCCGCCTCTTCTTCCTGCAAAATCGCATATTCACTTAAATAGTCTGGTTCTTCTAATTCAGGAACAATACCCTGTTGCAAGCTAGAATAAAGTTTACCCAAATCTGGCATCAGCACTGCCCAAGACCAACCATCACATATAATATGATGAACTGTCAAAATAGCTAGATGCTCTTGCGGTTGCAATTTAATAATCTTTGCCCGAAATAGAGGGCCATGTTCCAAATCAAAAGGTTGCTCTACCTCTTGTCGCCAGATACTAGCTAATTTTTCCTGTTGTTCCTGTGGTTCTAGGTTAGACAGTTCAATAATAGGAATTTCAATTTGCCGAGAAGCAACAATGCAGAGTGTATTGCCATCGGTGCTAAAAGTTGTCCGTAGTGCTTCATGACGTTGTACTAACTTTTCCACCGCAGATTGGAAAAGTTTGACATCAAGTTCGCCTTTTAGTCGCAGAGATTGAGACTCATTATAAGCACAATTAGCAGCATCGCCCATTTGCACAGAAGCCCAAATTTCTTTTTGTGATTCTGTGGCGGGGGCGGTTAGAAGTAATTCTCCATTTGCAAATGGATCAAAATCAACCGCAGTTAATGTCGATTGGTAATCTACAGGTGATAAGGTCATAAAACTCTATTATTTTCTCAGTTTATTGAATGTGGATAAATTTCAATCTTTTTTAAATTACTGACTTCAAATACATTGTTTAGCCAAGATTGTAGATTTTAAGTAATTACGCGCAGGGACTTCTACAAATCTATATGTCAATGATGCAACCAATAAAACAATCATAAGAAATACTCCTAAAGATGTCAACGATTGATATTCTGTGAATTCTTTACCAAAAACATCGTGAAATTTATAAATCCAGAAAGATTTTAACAATTCTTGAACAAACCAATGAACCATATAAGTTGAGTAAGAGATAGTGCCGACATATAGCATTAACCGTGAATTGAGAAACTTTGATATTACACTTTTGTTGTTGATAGATACAGCTAAAATCAGTAGAGAAAAAGCTGGTAAAATTAGCCAATCATGAATGTTACGAAAATGATGCCAGTAGTAATGCATAATCAAAATTATCCAAGTTATAGCTATAATTGCCAGGAAATTAAGATTAAAATACTTTTTATAATTCCCTCTCTGATAAATTTTGTAAGTTATAATACCAAGGATGCATTCTAGCCCACATCTAGCTATCGAAGGTATGCCAATAATAGTATCTAAATTGCCACGGTTAAAGGTGATTAGTAGTAATATGCAAAAGAGAGTAAAACTATAAATTATCAAATCAATTTTGGATTTATTTCTTAATAAGAGTAATAATAAAAATGGAAATAGACAGTAAATAAAAAACTCTACACTTATTGACCAAGCTGGCTCATTCCAATAGGTATTACACCAAAATAAAGGTGGACACTTTAGGTCAAATGCTTGGAGAAGAAAAATATTGGAAAAAAGAGCAGTTAAGTTAAATTTACCAGTAAAAGCAGAAGTGTTTAGGAAAAGTAATTTTACAACCTCTAATCCAACAAATAAAGAAATAATAAATATATGCAGAGGATAAATTCTAGCAAAACGCGAGAATAAATACGAACGATAGTTTTTTAAACTGACTTTTAAACAAAAAGTCTCTGCATAAACGTGGGTCATGATAAAACCACTCAGAATAAAGAAAAAATCAACCCATAAATATCCATTTTGAAAAAAATTAGTATAGGCTGATAAAGTTGAACCTGTTTTCGGTAAACCGTAATAAGAAAAATGGTGTATAACAACAACCAAGGCTGCAATACCACGTAAAGAAGTGAGCGATTTGATGTGTTTATACATTGACAAATTTGGTTTTATTTTCTACCTATAGCAATCCTTTTTGAGTTGTGAAAATTCTTTTTTAAATTAGACGCGTAGTTACTTTCTGTCGGCTACTATGAAGGATATAATAAGTGCTTAATCTTGCATAGAAGCAACCTACGCGGAGTGTCTAAAAGAAAAGATTTCACAAATGATTTAGAATTGCTATAACACCGATTCAGTATTCAGACCAATTAATAATCAGTCATTTGAGAAAAATTAGATTTTTTTGACAATCTTGTTGATAAATTGCTTTAACTTTCCCTCAATAGATTTTAGTTTTAATACACCAGAGCGCAGGATCATAAATTTACTTTTCGGTTTGCGATCGGATAGAAGACCCAGAGCAAAAATTTTGAGCCGATCTTTCAAAGCAGATTTATCTGGTGGAGTGGGTTTTAATCCCAGTCTGCGTAAGTAGCTGTTGACTTGATATATTCTGGCTTTGAGATCGTAAGGTCGCAGATAAAAGAGGATACTCAAAGCTACAGAGACATTATTACCATTTTTAGCCCAATGGGGTGCCAATATCGGATGATGGAGTCCCTTGCCTGGTTGTAAATGGTAAACCCTTGCTTTACTCTGATTCTCCTCTTTATAATTTGCTACATTCAGGTCGCCTACATAAAATTTTTCAATCTCCTCTTCGCTCAGTACAGAACGATCGCTTTGATTGAAGAGGCTCATATCTTTCTCGCCCTGAATTTGAAACAGGAAATTCAACTCACTATCGATATGGTAAGGTGTAATAGAATTTGGGGAACCAATAAAAATGTAAGCACCTAGCCACGTCATCTGCTTCCGAAGGGGTTTACCTGTAAGAGTTTCGAGTTCAGTGATAATCTGGTTAACCAAGGCAGCATATTCTGGGTCTACTTGAACATCTTCAAGCATCACCCAAGAATCCGATTCACCAATATGTGCGATCGCCTCGTTAATTTGCTTGATTCCAGGTCGCTGATTCCACTTTTGCTCAACAGGAACTTTGCTGATATAAGACTGAATTTTATTTGCTCTACCCTGACTTAGCATGGTATTTGCAAGCTCAACTAAGCGGGGGATCTCAAATAAAGGATGTCCTGCAAGGTTATGCGAAAACATGAAGTGAGAAGAGTTGAAGTTTTCCCGGAAGTTTGAAACATCAGTTTCAATGATTTGTTCAGGAAGCTTCGGATCGGACTTAATAGAACTTGGTTCAAGTAAATTATCAACTGACATACAAAAATGGATGAGTATTTACTATTTGCAAAAATTACTAACGCTTACTACACTTTCTATGCACTTGATTTTTGAAAGCACTTCAAGAAACACTTGCGACTTGTAAATATTTCCCAGGACGCTCGATATCCGGGATATACCAGGCGGGGTTTCCTTGGGGATCTCGTCCTAATTTGGCATCAGGTTGCGGAGGACGATTACGTAAACTGTTATTGGTTTCGCGGTTTGTTACTTCTATGGGCGGTGCAGACAAAAAGCCAGCAGACTGCATTTCGGCAATACTTTCTTTAAAGGCTGCCATTACGAAAGCCAGATCGGCTTCGGAATGGGCTGTCGTCAAGAAGCAAGGACGGTGATCCCAAGTATGCACTCCCTTATCCCGCAGCAAGTAAAACAGTAAATCTCCGTAGGGAAACTCTGGTAAAGACTTCACCATGAACAGGGAGCCGAAATTATAAGCTGTAAACGGAGCCTGAACTTGCTGGAAATAGCCCATAAGTTCCGCTACAAACTTATCAGTTCTGGCATTGAGATTTTGCTGCAAGCTGGGGCCACTCTGTTTTAAATGCTGAAGTACTGCTTTGGCGGCTGCTAGTGCTAAAGGATGGCGGACGAAAGTGCCGGCGAAGTAAGTCACGCCTACTTCTGGAACGGAGTCATCGCCAAACTGCCAAAACCCACCATCCAAAGCATCCATATATTGTGATTTGCCAGCAATGACCCCAATTGGTAGCCCACCGCCCACAATCTTACCGTAGGTTGCTATGTCTGCCTTGATACCGAAATGCGCTTGAGCGCCACCTGGATGAATTCTAAATCCGGTAACGATTTCATCAAAAATCAGAGCAATACCAGCTTCTTCCGTGAAATCACGCAATTGCTGGAGGAATTCCTTGGGCTGGTATTCAGGGCGACGGCTTTGCACAGATTCCACCATCACTGCTGCTAACTCATCAGCCCGACTTCTGAGTATTTCTAGAGACTCAGGCGAATCATAGTCCACCACCAAAATGTTCTCCACCATTTCCGGTGGGATACCAGGAGCAGCCGGAATTGACCGGAGTTTTTTTGTACCCCGAACAATTACTTCATCCAAAATACCGTGATAAGCTCCAGAAAAGATGGCAATTAAGTTACGCCCTGTGATGGTACGTGCCATCCGCATCGCTCCCAGAACCGCTTCGGAACCTGTGTTGCAAAAGGCTGCTCGTTCAAAGTTGGTCAACTCACACATCAGCTTTGCCACTTCTCCAACAAAGGGAGTTTGCGGGCCAATTTCCATGCCGAGTTTGAGTTGGGCTTCAATTGCTTCAGTAATGAAAGGTGGCGACCAACCAAACAAATTCAACCCAAAGCCATTGCTTAAATCGACATATTCATTACCATCAACATCCCAAAGTTTAGAACCTGAAGAACGAGACGCCACGATGGGATAAACCATCTCTTTCATCGTCGGGTTAAACCCGGAAACAGTTCTGGGATCTGCTAAGTAAGGGCGATGAGTTTGAGTATATTCTTTGGATTTTTGAGTCCGTTTTGTATATCTTTGGATAATTTTGTCTAGATGAGTGCGTTGTTGTGCTGTCAGAGTTTTAGTCTGAGTCTTTTCAATTCGAGCAGCCGCACCAAATGCCTTTTTAGCACCATTTGACTCTGTTTCTACTGATGCTGATTCTTTGCTGGTTTGGGTTGGGGGGACAGATACAGCATTTTGTGGCTTGACACCATTATTTTGAGATGTTGCCGCAGGTACAACTGGGATTGTTACAGATTGACTGCTATTCCCCAATAGCGCCAATTGCTGGCTCATAATTTGTAGCTGCTGATTAATCACACCTTCTAGGATGCTACTAGATGCAGCCGGTTGAAGGGAAATCTTAGGTGCAGCTCCATTTGATCCATTTGTATGAACTTCATGAACTACCAAGGTGGGTGATGTGGTTACAGTTGCGGGTTCTGGCAATGAAGTTTCTGGAACGATATCTGCAACGGTTTCTGTTAATCCTAATGCGGATAAAGTTTCGGGAGACAAGGCTGAATTGATAAAGTCGGCCAGTGTTCCTAAATTGGGGTAAATTTCTAGTAACTGCCTAAGTGTTACTTTGACTTTAAATTTTTTCTTTAACGCTAGCCCGACTTGTGTCAAAGATAAGGAATCTAATCCCATTTCTAAAAATGTTGTCGAGTCGTCAACACTTGCGATTTCCAATCCTGAAGTTTCTTCGATAATTTCTTTGAGCAGGAGAATAAGCTTTTGCTGAGTGGATGTTGTCATAGTTTGGGTCTTTTCTAATAATTGGGAATTTAAAAGTTTGGGAGTTGCTGCGCGATTGGGATGAGGTGGAGGATCGATCCAGAAGCGTTGGCGTTCAAAGGGATAAGTAGGCAGGGGAATTCGTTGTCGCGTTTCCCTTTGATAGAAGTTGCTCCAGTCAATAGATACTCCTGCTAACCACAGTTGTCCTACTGCCTTGAGTAATGCCGTCCATTCAGCTTCGTTCTCGGCGTTATCACCCAAAGAAGGAATGGCTATCTGTTGTTTAATATCTTTTGCTTGTTGGCGGGCTAAGGTCGTAGTTGTGATTCGCGGCCCCACCTCTAAAAGTAAGCGTTCTGGCTGCTGCCATAGAGTTTGTACGCCCTCGGCAAACCGCACAGTCTGACGCAGATGTGTAGCCCAATACATCGGATCTGTTGCTTGCTGGACTGTAATCCAGTCGGCGGTAACTGTAGATACAAAGGGAATTTGGGGAGGTGATAATTTAACCTTCCCAACTACCTCAGCAAAGGGGGCTATGATGCCATCCATCATCGGGGAGTGGAAAGCGTGGGAAGTGTGTAAATGGCGACAGATAACTTCTTCGCTTTCTAGCTGTTTTTGCAGAGATGCGATTGCCTCTGTGGGGCCAGAAACTACACACAGGGAAGGGCCATTAATTGCAGCGATCGCTAGTTCTGCATTCAATCGCGGCTCTACCTCTTTGGCTGGTAGGCGCACTGAAAGCATAGCTCCTGCCGGTAACTCCCACATTAAGCGACCGCGAGTTGCAACCAACATCAGCGCATCTTCTAAGGTGAATACACCTGCTATACAGGCGGCGACAAATTCGCCAATACTGTGGCCAATCATGGCTTGGGGCTTGACTCCCCAACTTTGCCACAGTTGCGCTAAAGCGTATTCAATGACGAATAGTGCTGGTTGGGTAAAGCAGGTTTGTCGCAAAGAGATAGCCGCAGTTTCGCGCTCGCTCGCTGCTGGATAGATGATTTCTCGCAAATCCCTGCCCAGCAAAGGCTTAAGCATTTCAGCACATTCATCTACTGCTTCCTGGAATACAGGTTCGCGGTTGTAGAGATTCAGTCCCATGTTCACATATTGCGATCCTTGTCCGGGGAACATGAAGACAACGGCTGGATTGCGGATTTCTATGTGACGGGTATTTACTTGATTTGGATCTAAAGATTGGAGAGCTGCGATCGCATCTGTAATATCGTGACAAACTATACTGCGTCGGTAGTTAAAAGCTTTGCGCCCTCGCTGTAGGGTATAAGCTACATCAGCTAAGTTAATTTCGGCATTGTATTGTAAATGTTGCTGTAAATTCGCGGTTGCAGCCTCTAAAGCTTTACTAGTTTTTGCCGAGAGTAACAATAGCTGCTGTGGGCGAGAAGATCCGGAACTTTGGATTTGTGGCGCTTCTTCTAGCACAATATGAGCATTAGTCCCGCCGACACCAAAAGAACTCACACCGGCTCGTCGCGGAGTTTCACCCTCCGACCATTCAGCTAGTTTGGTATTTACATAGAAGGGGCTGTTGGCAAGGTCAATCTTGGGATTGGGAGCCTCAAAATTTAAACTAGGTGGAATCTTTTTATAATGCAGGGCGAGAGCGGTTTTAATTAACCCTGCTACTCCAGCCGCCGCAACTAAATGTCCGACATTGCTTTTAAGAGAGCCGATCGCACAAAATTGTTTAGCATTTGTATGCACCCGGAATGCTTGTGTCAGCGCTTCAATTTCAATCGGGTCGCCTAAAGGTGTAGCTGTGCCGTGAGCTTCAATATAAGAGATGGTTTCTGGGTGAAAGTTAGCATAAGCTTGCGCCATTGCAATGGCTTCTGCTTGTCCGTCTACGCTGGGAGCGGTAAAGCTCACCTTATCAGCGCCGTCATTATTGATACCAGAACCTCGAATTACAGCATAGATGCGATCGCCATCATGGAGTGCATCTTCTAAACGTTTGAGGACAACTACTCCTGCGCCATTATTGAACATTGTGCCCTGAGCGCTGGCATCAAAGGGACGACAATGCCCATCTCCAGAAAGCATACTGCCTTCTTGAGCTATGTAACCGCTGTTTTGGGGTGTAGTCATGGATACACCACCAGACAAAGCCAAATCGCACTGATAGCTGGTTAAAGCTTGACAAGCCTGAATGACTGCTACCAAAGAAGTAGAACAGGCTGTATTGACGCTGACAGCTGGGCCTTTGAGGTTGAGTTTGTAAGCAGCACGGGTGGTTAAAAAGTCTTTTTCATTGGCTAACATCGTTTGGAATTCACCGATGCGATCGACAATTTCCATACGACCAGCAATATGGTTAGCAAAATAAGTATTTTGACCGCAACCAGCATACAAACCAATCAAACCCTCAAAAGACTCTGATTCATAACCAGCATTTTCTAGGGCTTCATAAACCAACTCAAGGAATACTCTAGCCTGTGGGTCCATAACCACAGCTTCAAGTGGATTAATGCCAAAGAAAGCGGCATCAAAGGTTTCGCCCCCAGGAATTATCCCTCTAGCTTTTACATAGCTAGGATCTTTGCAAAGGTTCGGATCGATACTAGGGTCTAGTTCTTCTTCTTGAAAGAAAGTCGTTGATTCTAATCCTTCACAGAGATTGCGCCAAAATTCATCGACATTTCCAGCGCCAGGAAATCTTCCTACCATGCCAATAATGGCAACACCATCACTAGGATCTTGGTTATCGGATGCTTGCATATTTACCATTGCTTAAACACCTTGTTGATGATTACGGCGACGAGCACGAGCTGCTTGCTGGCGTTGGGCGCGATTTTGCAGCTTGTCAGAAGACGGTTGGCTATTCTGGTTTGAATCCAAATAGTTTGCTAAAGAGCCAATTGTTGAATACTGAAATAGCTTCACAGCAGGTAGCTCAATACCAATTTCCTGTTTTATTCGCGCAGCAACTTGGAGAATTGAGATTGAAGTTGCTCCCAAATCAAAGAAATTATCATCAATCCCAACGCGATCGATTTTCAGCAGTTCGGATAAAATACCTGCAAGCAGACGTTCTAAATCGGTTTGGGGAGCAATATACGCTTGTTCCAGTTGCGGACGTTCTCTACTTGGTGCTGGCAATTTATGTCTATCTACTTTGCCATTTGCAGTCAAAGGCAATGACTCTAACATCACAAATGCCGATGGCACCATGTAATTAGGTAGTCGCTGTTGTAAGAAACTGCGTAATTTATTGTGCGTATATCCACTGTTATAGTGAGGAACAATATAAGCCGTTAACTGTTTTTCACCTGCTTCATCTTGACGAGCTAAGACGGCAATTTCCCGAACGTCAGGATGTTGTGCAATTTCTCGCTCAATTTCCCCTAGTTCAATTCGGAAACCGCGAATTTTTACCTGATTGTCAATCCGGCCTAAGAACTCGATATTGCCATCTGGAAGATAACGAGCTAAATCCCCAGTTTTGTAAAGGCGCGTTGCTAAATTGCCATCAAATGAGTGAGAAATGAATTTTTCAGCAGTTAAGTCTGGGCGATTTAAATAGCCTCTAGCTAATCCATCACCACCAATGTATAATTCACCAACTTCTCCAATTGATACTGATTGGAGGTTTTGATCTAATATATAAACTTGGGTGTTAGCAATTGGACGACCAATAGGAATCGAAACATCTGGTTGTAGTGGTGCTGTTATCGGATGGCAGCAGGTAAAAGTTGTATTCTCAGTTGGGCCATAACCGTTAATTAGTTGACAGTTCTGTACTGTTTGGAGAAACTTCTGTGCATGGGGAACAGATAAAACATCACCACCCGCTAAAAGTTGACGTAAGGATTTTAAAGCATCAATTTTTTCATCTACTATCAGGTGAAATAAACCGGCTGTCAGCCAAAGAGTTGTAACTTGGTATTGCTGAATAATCTGCCCTAATTCTTCTAAAGATGGTGTATTAGGAGGGTAAATTACTAGTCGTCCACCATTAAGTAAACAACCCCAAATTTCAAAAGTGGAAGCATCGAAGGAAATAGGAGCAAGTTGCAGAATTACTTCTTCAGGTGTGAGTTGAGCATAATTAGTTTCTTTGACTAACCTAACTACACCACGATGTATAACGCTAACACCTTTGGGTGTCCCTGTAGAGCCTGATGTATACATGACATAAGCCAAGTTATCAGCAGTAACACTAGTACTTAAGTTGTCTTTTTTATTTTGGGCAATTGTATTCCAATCTGCATCTAGACAAATTACAAGTGCTGTGTGAGTAGGTAATTTGGTAACTAGTTCTTTTTGAGTTAGTAGTACAGATACCTGGGTATCTGACAGCATAAAAGCTAAACGTTCTTGTGGATACCCTGGATCTAATGGTACATAAGCTCCACCTGCTTTAAGGATAGCTAAGAGTGCTACAACCATTTCTAAGGAGCGCTCTATGCAGATTCCTACAAGGATTTCTGTTCCTACTCCTAGTGATTGTAGATGTTTTGCTAGTTGATTAGCACGATGATTCAAATCTCTATAAGTAAGATGCTGATTATTAAAAATTAGTGCTACAGCATCAGGTGTTTTCTCGACTTGTGCTTCAAACAACTGATGAATAGACGCTTGTTGAGGATAATCAGTTTGAGTATTATTCCACTCTATTAGTAGGTTGTTTTCAGATTTTTTCAAAATAGGTAATGTCAAATTATCTCGTTCTAAGTTGTTTTCTGATGATGAAATTTGAACATTATTCATCAGTAATTCATTTTTATTTTGAGCCAATGAATTAGTTATTAGTTTCATTTTTAAGTTGAAGGAAAAATACTTATATCAATGAAGAACAAGGAATTGGGTGTATTTAAATTTAAGATGAGATGTTTATTTTCTGTATTTAGAGAAACAGATAAAATCAAAAGTGTGAAAGCATTCTTATATATTTGTTTATTAGTGTTTCCACGTAGGGTTTATGGTTACATTGTTAGCTTTTAAATTATATTAAAAGATTAATTTGACAAAAAATTATGCCGCAATCCTACAATATTTGTGTGAAAGGGCACTGACTCTAAGATTTAGTTCTCTTATTCTGACCTATTTCCTCCAAATCGTAGTTATTTCCAATACATCTTCATTGAAAATTAAAACTTTAGAGATGTTTGCAATGAGAATATTAACTGTACGCAGGCTTATTTTGAGATAACAAGAAGAATTAATACCTTGAGGAACAAGGAATACTGCAATTTTAGCAACTGATAAGTAATGTAAACTCTTCGAGGTAGGTTGGACTCCAGCAAAACGAGAATAGGGTGAGCATTACAATGCCCACCCCACAATAACCAACTATTTGCTGTAGTCTACGTAATTAAAAACCGCTGTTTCAACTGATAGTTATTTCTGCCGTACTGCACTAGGCCAACAGACTAAGCCACAACACTAGCAGAGAAAACGAAGTCATTTGTTGTCAGGTTAGTTGAAGTAATTTGTAGTAATGAAGCCAACTCTGTATTTCCGATTTTTACGATAGTGTCAGCACCCTGTTGCAATAGGGTTAGAGCACTAAACTGAGTGACACCAATCCCGCCCAGCCCGATTTTATCAATACCGATCGCAAAATCAGTCACGATGTTCTTGCTAATTGGCAGACTAGCGTTAGCAATCCAGAATTGGTCAATACCAGCACCACCACTGAGGCGATTGCCACCTCCTTGACCGGCAAATAGCACATCATCGCCATCACCACCAAACAGCGAATCATTCACACTGGAGAAGAGTTTGTCATCTCCAGAACCACCATATAGACGGTTATTGCTACCGTTACTCTTGAGGGTATCGTTACCTGAGCCACCGAAGGACAATTGACGCGAACCTTCAACTACTGTGAGAGTATCAGCACCTGCGCCTCCGAACAAATTATTACTACCATTGGCTTCCACTACGGTAACTTCGTCATTACCATTGCCACCATCGGCACTAGTGTTACTAGCAGGGCTATTTACGCCAATAAAAACTTGATCGTTACCATCTCCTGTGGACACAGAGGAGTTACTACCAACTACCAACGTGTCATCACCCTTTCCAGTCAGAATTTTGTTACCTTTATTACCTGCTACAAAGTCTGCTCCGTCACCTGTTAATAAGGTTTGATTTGGCTTAAGGGTGACATCATCACTACTGGTTGAACCAAATTGAAGGTCTAGTGTTGTTAGTCCAACAGTGCGACCATCAAACCCTGCGGCTGTAAAGTAATGAGTATTGCCTACACTTTCAGAATCGAGAATTGTTGCTTGACCATTAGTAGTTTCTTCCGAAGTCAAGACTTTTTTTGTGGAGGAAACTGTATCCGGGCCTCCCACCAATGCTTCTGTAATGGCACGACCTTTCAAATCGCCATTACTAGGAATATCTAACCCCAGAATCCGAGCAAGTGTAGGCGTTACATCAGCATTACTGACGGGCGCATAGTCCACATAGCCTTGTTTAAAATCAGGGCCAATAGCCTCCATATTATTGAAGGTATCACCTCGACCAAAGCTGCCATGCATCCCCTGCCCTTGCTGCAAAGTTGTATCAGCAATTTCTACTTGAGCTTGAGGGTTGTTTGGGTTACTTGGGTCGGTGCTAAAGCTTTTGAAGTTGATAACTATAGATGGAACTGGTGTTTTAGCATCACCTTTTAGCCCGATCGCACTCAGTGGTAAAGCACCTGGAATGTTTCCATAGGCATCGTCTACAAAAATACCACTGATGTAGTCTTTTTGTGAAAGCAAATCCACGACCTGTTTAGCAAAGTTAGCATTGCCATTGGGCAGATAAATCAAGTCAGATCCACCATTAGCAGCTACAACTATCTTTGTACCTGGATCAAGTTGGCCATTAATTACCTCACCTGTACCACCAATTACACCATTCCCAGAAATAGGACGTTGACCTTTTGTGGCATCAACAGTTGCATACTGGATCTGGTTGAGGTTTGGGGGAAGGGTTGTAGGGTTAGGATCGTATAAGGGTAAACCTAGATCGTGAGCCAAATCAATTGCAACAAAACCTGCTGGTAGAAATCCCGGATTTACACCAGCATAAGTTTGAGTGGCAGCATAACTTGTAGTTTTTGTGCCTTGGCTATCAATAGCTTGTTTGCTGATGGTAGAAAAACCGTGGTCGGAAGTAATAAAGACATCAGTAGTCTTGTCTAAGCCAGTGCTTTTAAGATAGTCAAGAAGCTGCTTTAAATTATCATCAGCATTTTTAACCCCAGCTTTGGAAGTAGGGCCATTAATACCTGGTGTCAAAGTGTTTAAGCTATCACCTTGATTGTGTTGACTACCATCAGGATCTCTTGACCAGTAAACCAATGCGAATGGTTTACCATCTTCTTGAAACTTGGGTAAAATTACTTTGGTAGTGGCATCTGCAAAGTATTGTTGTTGAGCCACATTGGCATCCAGTGTGCCTGGAGTTGTATTGTTACCAGCTGGCTGGACTCGCGGTGTCGGTTTTACATCTAAACCAGCGGCTTGTAAACGAGCAACAATATCAGGATCGAGTGGAACAGCAGAAGGTGAACCGGCGGCTGTAGGCGGCGGGGTTGCACCATTTGTAGTGTCATCAATAATTATTGTATCGGGAGTAGGAATAGTACCTGTAGTACCACCTTCTCGATTAACTTGGGTAACATCTTGGATGGCAACAGGCCCTAATTTACCAACTGCTGCTGTGTTGAAACCCTGCGATCGCGCGTAAGCTAGAAGTGACTCTTCATCTAAAAAGTTGTTACCTGGGAATTTTTCATCGATATCCCCCAAAACCGCATCATTTTCGATGAATGGTGTGACACTACCATTGGCATTAGCACTCGGAAAACCAGTGTAGATAGTGTTGCTAAAGTCCCCTGTATCACCAAGATAATGCCCCGTTGCGATCGCAGAAGCATTCGGGGTGGTAAATGTCGGAAATAGCGAATGACTATTGGCGAAACTAACTCCTTGCTGACGGATGCTATATAAAGTCGGGGTATCAGTGGGGTTTACAGAACCGTTACGCAATCCATCTGCAACAAAAATAATGACATTTCTACCGTTGCCATTTGTATCAGCCATGTCGACTACTCCTTAAGTATTGTGAGTACAATTAATCACAGCAATTGTGTGTCTATGGACTGAGCGATTAATTACACTCAACCTCAGCAAAAATTATTGGCTACAGAAACATAAGTAGTATTTGGCGACAAAATGCTTAGTGTCCACACAAAATAGTGCAGATAATTAAATGAATTTAACTTTGGTTACTGTCTCAAAAGATAGTTGTTCAATGTTTAAGGAAAGTTATAAACAAGTTAAGATTTAGGACAAAAAGGAGAAGGATTTTTAAAGACAAAATTACTAATAGATATAAAAAGCGAGGGAATATCATTCCCCCGCATTAGCAAAATCGCTACAGCTTAACTAATGAATGAATGTTGAATCTAAGCTGTAATCATCTTTTGGTTAAACGACACTAGCAGAAAAAACGAAATCATTTGCTGTAAGGCTAGTTACTGCAATTCCCAGCAATGAAACCAACTCTGTATTTCCGGTTTTCACGATAGTGTCACTACCCTGTTGCAACAGTGTTAAAGCACTAAATTGTGCGATCCCAACACCGCCAAGCCCGATTTTATCAATGGCGATCGCAAAATCAGTCACAATATTCTTGCTAGTTGGCAAACTGGCGTTAGCAATCCAGAATTGATCGACACCAGTACCACCACTGAGGCGATTACCGCCCTGTTGACCAGCAAATAGCACATCATCGCCATCGCCACCAAACAGGGAATCATTAACATTAGAGAAGAGTTTATCATCGCCAGAACCACCGTTGAGACGGTTATTGCTACCGCTACTGCTAAGGGTATCGTTACCTGAGCCACCAAATAATGATTGACGAGAACCTTCAACTACAAAGAGAGTATCATCACCTGCCGCCCCAAGTAAATTATTACTTCCACTGGCTTCCACTACGGTAATAACATCATTACCATTGCCACCATCAGCAGTAATATTTTGAACCGGGCCGTTTTGACCAATAAATATCCGATCGTTACCCTCTCCTGTGGACACTGAAGAGTCACTGCCGACTAACACCGTGTCTTCACCGTTTCCAGTCTGGATTGTGTTACCTTTGCTACCCTCTACAAAGTCTGCTCCATCACCTGTAAATAAGGTTTGATTTGGCTGAACGGTAATATCATCGCTGGTAGTGGAGCCAAAATTAATTTCTTCAGCTTGAGGTTGACCTAAGCCAGGAGCAAGATTAAGAGGCTTCTCTAACTTCAGTTGTAGAATCTCATTGTTGTCTATAACTGGATTTTGAGGATCGTTTCCAGGACGACCTGTAGAGAAGGGATAATTGTTGTCATTAGCTACCAAAATGGTATTTTTGTCAACAACCAGAACATTTTCAATGGTTTGGAATGGGAAGTCGAAGGTCGTCTTACCATCCCCATTCAGGTCGTTGGGGTCTTGGATATTTAACAAGTCTGCAACTTCTTCTTTAGCGACATAGCCATTAGAATCTGTTTTAGACAAGTCTATTTTGTAGATCCTCTTAAATTTAGCCGCAGCCCCTTGATTGTTATCCCGTTCAATGACTAGGTATTCATTATCATTAATGACTGCTAAATCCCCGATCGCATTTGCTGGATTATCCAATCTGTAGTACAGCTTTTTATCAGTGTACTTGTGGCTAGCAAGGTCAAATTCGTTAATCCGCAAAGCACCAGGAGTATCGCCTTGAACCGTACCCTCTAGGAGGAAATAAAGCTTGGTTTTGCTGGCATTAATTGCTCCACCTTCAAAACCTTTGGAACCACCCAAGTTAGCAAAGGCATTACCTGAAAGCACATCTGGGTTTTGTGGCGATCGCACCACATTATACTGAGGATCGTCTCTGAGTCGATCCCGTACTTCATCCGCGATATCTGGGAAATCACTAAATAGTGCATCTACCCCTAATTGATAGAACTGCTGAATTTCTAGTGCTAGCTGGCCCTTGTAATCTGCCGCTAAGTATTGATCTTCCGCCCGGAAGGTGTAAGGATGAACCTGCAACCCTGCGTTGTGAGCATCTTGAATTAAGGTTGAAGGAGGTAATGTTGTTTTATCAGCATCATTGACTGCTCCATCCCCATTCACATCATCGGCTTTGCCATCACCATTGGCATCAGTACCTTTGACGCTAACAATCATCCGCTTCCAAGGGCCAATGCCATCAGCATAAGTGGCAACTTCAGCCAAGCCTTCTGGAGTTCGTAAGTCGCCATAGGTGCGAGTATCACCACTGACTTTCAAATCATAAGGCTGACTCTCGATGATTTTACCGTTGATGTCAATGTCACTGGCATCTAGTAATTGAACAAGTGGAATATCTACCCCTGCCGCAGGCATAATGCGATCGTGCAGTTCTTTGAGGTTGCCCACTTCAAAGGACTGGATGAAGATGCGACTGGGGTCAGTGAAGTTATTTGCCTTCAGCGTATCAATTAGTAACTGACTGATGTTTCTGTTGATTTTGTCCGTGGTGCCTACATAAGTAGCTTCATCGGCCAAATAGGTTGGATGCTTAGTTTCAGGATAGATGCCAATCTTTTTACCTGTGTCGGCTTCTACTTGCTTAACTAAATCGATGATTTCTGTGAGGGTAGGAATTTCAAATTGACCGTCAAAGGAGTGATCTCTAAAAGGTAGACGTTCTTCTGCGCGTAAAGTCTTGATTTCAGCTAAAGTAAAGTCTTCTGCAAACCAACCTGTAATTGTGTTTCCATCCAAACTTACTGTTTTTTTGCGATCGGCAAACTCTGGATGCTTGTAAACATCTGTGGTTGTGTTGCTGAAATTGACAGTACCATCAGCATTCAAAACTGCTAAAGCTGGCTCATGACGAGCAATTAGCACACCATCTTTTGTAACTACCAAGTCAGGCTCAATAAAGTCAGCGCCTCTTGCAATTGCTTGCTTATAAGACTCTAAGGTGTGTTCTGGACGATAGCCACTTGCACCTCTATGACCAATTACTTTAGGTGCTTCTCCATCTAAAGTTTTGAATCGGTCGGGTGTAGCGATGGGAGCTTCTAATAACTTACCAGTGGCATCAAAATGCAGCAGGTAGGGGCCAAACTCTTCTCCAACCCAAATTGTCCCGTCTTTATCAAAGACGAATGACTCTACATCAAAGTCTGCACCAGTCAGTAATCTTCCAGTAGTTCCCTCATTCACAATTTCAAAAGGAACTTTGTTGTTAGGGTCAGACAGTTGAATGTAGTCTAAAACTTTAACGCTGCCGTCTCCATTCTCTGTTCCCTTAAAATTCGGGTCGAGACGATTGATCCGCAATAAAAAGTCTTCACTATTATCTTTGCTACCGTAACCGTTATCTGACAGGAAATACAAAGAGTTGCTGTTAGCAAATTGAACACCGCTAAAGCCTTGTATTGGCTGTCCTGGGAAAGGCCCGGTTCTACCATTGGCTGAAATGTCTGCACCAGAAGCTGGCCCATTACTAAAGGTATCAGCAGGTAAAGAGGCAAAACCTACTAACTCAACTTTTGGCACTATTGAAGCAAACATCGTTTGGTAGATGTGGGTTTGATCGTTTAAACCCGCAATTCCTGGAATCTCAGAACCGTAGGCGTTATAACCTTTACCTACCAAGCTATTTAACACTTCAGAACCAGCACCTTGGTAGTAAACAGGTACGGGACGGTTGGTGTGAGTTCCCCAACCATACTTGACATTGGGATCAGACCCCCAGTAATGTCCAACTTCTGCTGGAGTATCCATATTGGTTAATGTTTCAGCACCTAGATTTTGTACTAAAGTTGGAAAATCACCGTCGAGAGTCAGATAGTGATCGTGGTCAGCTGTAACAATTAGTAGGTTTTCATCCCAACCACCATTGTTATCGATCCAGTCAATCGTAGATCCAATTGCTTTATCGAAGTCCAAGGTGGTGCCGATCAAGTTATCTATATTGTTATCATGGGCAGACCAATCAATATCGCCACCCTCAACCATTAACCAGAAACCATCGGGGTCTTTACCCAATACATCTAATGCAGCATTTGTCAAGTCATTGAGGGTTGGGTTTTCGTTAACCTCTTTGGCAATGAAAGATGCATCCGTCTCTCCGGGAAGCAGGGGACGTGTGGTGTCTACTTTGGCGTTATCACCTTGGTTAGTGAAAACGCTGAACATATCTAAACCAGTAGTGCTGTAGTCGCCGTTAGCAGAACTTACAGGCAAATTACCATTTTGACCGCGCGCACCGTACAGACCGAAGAGGCGATCGCCTTTTTCTGGATCGATTGTCGCCGCAGTTTCAGCGAGTTTCTGGGCGGCATTCTCACCCCGCTCTAAAAAGGTGTAATCGTAGAGGTTGTTTGTTGGTTTAGTGCTAAGTTCTGTGTAGGTAGATTGACTAATGTATTCATTGCTCGTATTCGGCTCAACCCCTGCTGGTAATAAGTCTCCAGGAGCAGAGAGTGGGTGTCCACCACCAAGTAATACTGTTGGTTGATAGACACGGAGTTGCTGTTGCAGGATGTTGTCTAATGCCGGATAGTCAGCATCATACTTGCTGCGACGGTTAACGTTGGCAGCAGCAGCAGCAGGTGTCGCGTGGTCAATGGGAACTGAAGTTACTAAACCAGTAGATTTACCAACTTCATTTGCAGTTTTGAGAATTGTTTCTAGAGGATTCTCGAAAATATCAACGCCAACAGCGTTGTTGTAGCTCTTAACGCCAGTGTAGAGAGTTGTTGCGGTGTTTGCAGAATCAGGATAGCTGTACTTAATATATTCAGGATCGTTACCGGAAGTCCAAGGGTTAACACCACCTTTGGTAGGGTCATAACCTACTAGGTTTCCAACAGTACCATCACTGACTTTTGCACCACCTGTTGGGGTATTACCTTGGTTAAAAGTTGGATCGAAGGTGAAACCAGGGCGAACTGGGCTTTCTCCTGTGATCGGATTAGTCCCGTCAAGGGCGGAATTAGCAGTACTAAAAACTCCATTACTATCGGCGATCGTTGTCCCGTAGGTAGTTGCCAAACCGTAGCCTTGGAGTGTTTGAAAGTTGAGTCCTTGACCCTTACCCTGTGTATAAAAATCACTCAGATTAGCGCCTGTCTTACCATTTTGAATCTCTTTGTAGATGGACGCAGCACGAGCCATTTCCCAGCCCATACCATCCCCAATCATTATGATGACGTTCTTAGCCATGAAAGAGAATCTCCCTGTGTTTAATTGTTGAGATGGTCTTCGCTCTAGTGCAATCAAAAAAATAATATGGTAAGGAAAAACTAATAGTTTTAGGCTGCAAAGATGTAATTGATTTGTCAGCTTTTTAAATCTGAACTATTAAATGTCAACCACCACTACAATTGCCATTACCCTAGAGCTGTTTGGTATTTTAATTAACAATGTAAATTGCATATTAATTAAGGTACATAGCAAAAGTTGTGAATAAATTGTGGACTGGTTAAGAAATCTTGTATTGCAATCTTGTACTTAATATGCAATTAACAATTTTGTGCATATTTTTGATGATGTTAAAAATTATTTTTTATACATTGAGATAATGTCTCTTTTGTAACTTTTGTCAGATAATAAGTTCTTTATAACCCAATACAGTTCAGTTAAGGGCTACTTGTACAAGATCGTGGGTTTTAAGACGCGATAAATCGCCGTCTCTACAAGTATTTTGGTCTTATCTGAACTGTATTGCTTTATAAACCTTCTATTTAATTGCTTTTGCAATAATGATTGAGTACAGATTCATGAACTTTGGTTGTTTAATGAAGATGTAACAATCACGCTAGGCGAACAAATTAAGCCACAAGACTGGCAGAGAAAACAAAGTCATTTGCTGTGAGAGTATTTGATGTAATTCCTGTCAATGAAACTAACTCGGTATTTCCTGTTTTCACTAGGGTGTCACTACCTTGTTGTAATAGTGTTAAAGCACTAAACTGAGTTACAGCAATACCGCCCAGCCCAATTTTATCAATGCCAACTGTAAAATCAGTCACAATGTTCTTGCTAGTTGGCAGACTGGCGTTAGCAATCCAAAATTGGTCAGCACCAGTACCACCACTGAGGCGATCGCCACCCTGTTGACCAGCAAATAGGACATCATCACCATCGCCACCAAATAGGGAATCACTGGCATTTGAGAAGAGTTTGTCATCTCCAGAACCACCGTAGAGACGGTTATTGCTACCGTTACTCGTGAGAGTGTCGTTACCTGAGCCACCAAATAATGATTGACGAGAACCTTCAATTACTGTGAGAGTATCATCACCTGCTGCTCCAAACAAATTATTACTACCACTGGCTTCCACCACGGTAATAGCATCATCACCACTGCCACCATCAGCACTGGTATTTTGAACTGGGCCATTTTGGCCGATAAATATGCGATCGCTACCATCTTCCCCGAAAACTGAAGAGTTATTCCCTGCAAGCACTGTGTCATCTCCGTTTCCAGCCAGGATTGTGTTACCTTCAGCACCTTCTACAAAGTCTGCTCCATCACCAGCATTAAAGAATTGCCCTGGCTCAAGATTGACAGTATCGCTGTTGCTAGAACCAAAACCGTTCGGGAAAGTAGGCTGTACAGTTTTCAAATTATTGGGTAATTCGAGAATACCGAGTTTTTCCGCAGGCGTATTACCTGTAATGTTGAAGTCGTTATCGTTAATCAAGGCTAGAGTATTGGGTGCTACTAATGCTAGACCTTCTAATTTTTCCACTCCGGTATAACCCAACTGAGCAGCATTAGCAATTAAACTCTTGCTGACAGGGGTAATATTGGCAGTAGCTAACTCCGCAGAGGTCAATTGTTCAATAGTTTTACCAACTGGCAAGGTAAAGTTAGCAGGGTTGTTGATGTTGGTCGCGCCACCTAAATCAATTTGGTAAATTAGTTTATTGCCAGCAGATGTACCATTATCATCTCGTTCAACTACTGCAAATTTGCCGTTACCCAAAGAAACTGCATCGCCAAGCTTATCGGTTCCTGGTAAACCTTCTAGGCGATATAAATATTCTCCTGTTACCTGCTTGCTGACAATATCAAACTCTAGAATTCGGAGATTGAGAGAAGCTTTGGAAGTCGCATCATTGGCGACATCTGGATTATCAATTGGACTCTGAATAAAGGCATATAATTTGTTACCTTCTAGGGCGACAGCTTCAAATCCTCGGTTATTGCGGCGTTGGGCATAAACTGCTGGCAATACCTCAGTGCCAAAAGTTCCAGCTGATTGATCTGGGTTGGGTGCGGCAGTTCCTTGAGGGATAAAGCGGTCAATCAGCTTACCATTAGTGTCAAAATGGTAAATTGCCGGACGGTACTCATCTACTAGCCAGTAATCTCCATTTTCCGCAACGACAATACCCTCTAAGTCAGCACCTAAAGGATCGTTAGCTAAAACATTGTTGTCTAAGTCAACAGCAATTTCATCTGTGTAGGCTAAACCGTTTCCTACAGCTTGCAAATTGGGCAATCCCGTTAATGGCGTTGTTCCATCTTGGCGAAATAGTTCTGTTCTGTTGGTAATGCTGATTTCACCTGTGGTGCGGTTGAGTTCAAAACTGACTATTTCTGGCTGGAAATCGGGTAATAAAAATGGTCTTTTGACACCATCAGGTTCTCCATTGGGGCCACGATCTGTGTTGGTGACAAATTTCAGGTTGCCATTTGCTGCAAAACCTTGGAAATATAACCCAGAAAAACCACCCAAGAAAATATCTTGATTTTCAGAGGTTGTGCCTAGTTTGGGTAGGTTTTCAAATTCATAGATAGTCAGTTTGGGTTGGGCGACAGGATTGCGAGGATCGTAACTAGTGGTGTCGATATTTAAAGAATTGGGGAAAGAATTGGCTATATTCTCCCAAGGCACCAGCTTAAAGTTAGAACTGACGTTTTCGCCATCGATGGTCTTGGCAGGTTCATTGGAGCCATCTTGGGTGACAAATAAACCAAATGGGAAGTTAGGCCCCAGTGGCACGTTAATCACATCAGCACCATCTGACTCTTGTACGCTGTCAATTGGCCCATTGTTACCAATGGCAAAGTTACCCACGTATTCGTTGTTACCTTCACGGGTGTAAGCAACAAAGGTATTGTCACCTTGGCTGGATGCTAGCAAGTAACCTGTGCCATTTTTGCCGTAGTAAATGGTTAACCCTTCGGCATCATCGGTGAGGTGAGAACCACCCTCAAAACGAACGCGATCGATCAGCTTGCCTGTTGTACCACCGTCCGGTTCTGCCTGGAATTTCCAGATGCCCACATCTTCTTGGGCTATGTAGAGAAAGCCTGTTTCTTGGTCAACCACCATACCCTCTGTTTGGGGAGAACGCCCTGCTGTAGTGGGCGAAGGGATGGTGAACTCCCGCACCAGTTCCGCGCCAATTTGGCCATTACCTTTGTCGATTAATTTGAATTGAGCTATATCTCCAGTTTGGCGGCGACTGGTAAAGACATAGTAATCATTAGTTACGGGGCTACGGTATAAGGTAAGTCCGTAAGAACTGCGAGTTGATGCGGAATAGGGAGGTTCAAAAGGTGATGCTTGAAAGATTGTACCAATATTGCTATCGGTGATATCTTCCAAATATTGTCCGGCGGTGTTGGGGTTGGGGTTAATTTTGAAGATTGCTAGTTTATCATTTTGGCGATCGCTAGCGATCGCAATATCAATAGATTGATTGCCTAATTTAAAACCGTATTGCAGGTCAATGTTATTGTAGCGAATGCCACCGGGATTAACTGTCTCTAACAAATTACCAGACAAGTCATAAATCCGCAGTCCGCCATTTTTCACTGAGGTTAATACTAGGCTATCAGCAGAATTTGTAGCATTAACATAGATCGCAGGATCATCAGCATCGGCACGTTGATCTACTGGCAGTGTTTCATCATCCAACAAATCGGGACGGGTTTCTAGTGTGGGTGCAGCAGTTGGAACTAAGTCTGCATCCAAAGTCAGGATTTGGGTAAATTGGCTTTGGTTGAAGTTGTTATCACTTACTAGTAGAATCGACTGGCTACCATCTGCTAGTTTGGGGCCAAAGGTAATACCCTCAATGTTATCTGTACCGTTAGGCAGGTTTAAGTCATTTAAATTCAACAGTAAGCGCTTTTGAGCAGGTTTGATAGCTGCTAGTTGTTCAGTACTCAGATTGTTGAGAGAATCGTAGAAGCTAATATCTGTTGCACCTTGCAAAGAAACTTCATAGATTTTGATGGTGTTGCCTATACCTTGGGCAAAGGAACGTTCTAACGCTAAGAAAGTGCCACGATTATCGATCGCAAGTAAATCTGCCAAACCATTGTCAGCTGAACCTGTGCTAGGGTTGGGCGCTTCGGGAATCGCATCGGTAATGTAGAGATATTCTTTTTCTGGTTGTCCAGTAACCAGATTGTATTGCAGAATCCGGGAAGGGCTGCCACTGGTGAGTGAAGCCTTTAATCCATCTTGAGACAGTGCGTTTTCAGTCGCAGTGAATAGGGTTTTCTGGTCGGGTGTAATAGTGAGGCTTTCAAAGGCTAAGTTATTGTAAACACCTGATATCTGCGTATCACCCGCATCGACGATACCGTTGCTGTTGGTATCTTCAACTACTGGTAAGAATTTGCTGGGAACAGGTAGCGATGCCACTTCTTGCCCTGTAGTCAGCGAAAACTCTTTAATAAAGGGATTGGTAACGCGACCAGCAGTAGGATTAACTTCGCCTTCTGAAGAGATGAAGACTGTGCCATTGTTAGTTAAAGCAATGCCTTCTGTGTCGAGGCTGTTGGTTGCAAAAAAATTGCCGTTGGTATCTTTTAGGGGAGTAACATTAGTAAAAGTCACTCCAGAATCGGCAGTGAAGGTATAAAAGCGGGCAGGTGCAACTTGGGAGCGATCGTCTGAGATGGCGTAATAGCAGTTATTCAAAGCATCGTAAGTGACACCAGATAGTCCGCCTAGTGGAGTTTGTACCCCATTCACCGTTCCCGCTACACCAGCAGGAATAAAGCCTGTGGTAAAAGTACTCTGCCCCACAAATCTTACATTGGGAATGGTTTTACCTGGTTCCGTTGCTCCGGTTTGTACATCTGCGAACACCAAGTGATGGTCAGAACTGGGGAAGGGAAAAGTACCTACCAAAGGAAACGTTGAATCAGTATTTAGAGGCCAAAATACTCCTGAGTTGGCAATTGTCAGGTTAGCTGAGGGTAGCACATAGTCAGTCCGCAGGTTTCCGGGAGTGTTATCAGCAAAGTCTGCGGTGTCAAAACTAGGATTACCCTTTTGGCTAGCGTTTGCACCAGCTTGTAAGTCTGCTTGTTGGCGTGCACCCAGACTGGTAGGGATGACATTAGTATTGATGTTGGGATTTTGCAAGAGTTGGCGAATAGCGTTGTCAAAACTATCACCATCTAACGGATCTGCATTTTGATCGCCCACAATCACAAAGCTTGACCCAGCAGCAATACCGCCAGTTTTACCCTCATCATCGTAAATGTAATTACTATTACCAGGGGTAATATAGTCTGCCCAAAAACGGATCTCGTCGTGGTTGCGCTTACCGTTGCGGTCTTCCACACCATCAAAGGTTGGGGGTGTGGGGTGGCTGGCGAGGACATGAATTGTCTCACCGTTTACTTGTATAGGTATATCCCAGTGACTTTTAGAAGAAAGGCGTAGAACTGCCAATTCCTCCTGAGAATACCAATCATTTGGCTGTGGTGTTGTCGGATCGTCAGGAAGCAAAGCATTGGGCATATCCTTCCATAGAAAGTTTTGGAAGGTGCGGATGTTGGCAGTGTCGATGGGATATTTGGACAACAGCAACATCCCGTATTGACCAGGGAAATTCCCGAATCCGAAAGCGTCATCGCCATATCCACCTGCACCTAGGGTTGTAACTGCTGTGCCATTGTTGTTTAAGTCAAACCCAGAGGCAATACCTGTATTGGAAGGAGCGATGTAGAAGTAGGGGTAGTCAACGGGTGTTGTACCATTCTGGCTGACGGCTAGGTAATTTTGCTGGAATAGTTGAACTGCCTCCGGGGAGTAGTCAAACTCGTTAATTAGCAACACATCCGGGTTATTACGCTGGATGATTTCTGCAACTGCCTTTGCTTGAGCGTTGTCGGGGGTAGACAAATCGCTGACTAACTGACCTTTGGCATTACGATTTAAAGAAGCGTTGAATTGAGAAAAGCGAATTGTATTAGTAGTTACCATGTTTAATTCTGAGATAGATTCTAGACATGAGACTGCTTTGAAAATTGGGAATAGGGAACCGCAGAGGCGCAGAGTACACAGAGAAAAAATCGGAGTTCGATTAAATCTGCGTTAAATAAAGACGAAACGAGTATCTGTTGCCAAATTTGTATTGCGGTTTAACCCGTTTTCCACAACAGCAATTAATTCCGTTCCATTGTTGGTGAAAATGCCTACAGCCGATCTCACTGATCCTAGTAAGTAATTGTTAGCAACTCCCTTAAGCTGAATTAGATCGCTTGCTTGAAAGTTGAGAATATCGGCATAATCATTGTTGCGAGAACTGGTATAGAAAGCTGAAGTGGCATCACCTAAAACGTAAGTATCTGCATCTTGTTCGCCGTTGAGGAGGTCGATTTCGTTTGTGCCACCGCCCCAACCTATCAGGCGGTCGTTGCCATTGCCCCCAGAAAGTGCATCACTGGCAAGTCCACCAAAGATTGTGTCGTTGCCATCGCCACCAAGGAGTACATCTATGCCTCCCTTGCCATCCAGGTAATCATTGCCTGCTCCACCGTCGATTAGTTCACTGGTATTAGTGCCGATGACGCGATCGCTCCCTGCTAGAGCATTGACTATATATCTGTTCAAACCAGTAAGTTCGTTGACAAAGATGATATCGTTGCCAGATGTCGCCTTGTTATTGGCAACAGTCAGGTCAAAGGTATCGCTAACATTAGCGCCTTTAGGATCAGCAGCGGTAACTGTGACTGCAAAAATGCCGATTTGGGAGATAGTGCCGGATATCACACCTGTGTTGGCAACGATACTAGAACCAGTGGGTAAACCTGTTGCACTGTAAGTCAGGGTGTCACCTGGATCTACATCAGCAAATTTGTTATTGATATTGAAAGAAAAAGCTTTATTGGTAGAAATGATTTGGTCGTCAATTGGCTGTACTACCGTGGGAGCATTGTTTTTAGGGAGATTAAACCGAGCTACGCTAGGGTCATGATCGCTATCTTGATCGGCAAACTCTGAGTTGATGTGAACTACATCATAACCATCCAGCTTGTTGAGCAAGTTGTTACTAACTAAAACGTGGTCAAGGGTTTGGGCGTTACCTTCAAAGTTGTAGGTGTAACGCTCATTTTGCGGCAAAGTTTCAATTAAGGAAGTCAGTCCAGCGCTTTCTAGGGTGTTGACGGGGTTGGAAAACTCAAAGTCATTTAAGTCACCCGCCACTATTACATTGGCATTGGGAGCGATCGCTAAAATACTCTCAACAAAATTTTTCACCAGGGTAGCTTGTTGCTGGCGCTGGGTTTCACTACTGAGAGTTGGTGGTTGATTCGGCCCAAATAATGGTTGGTCGCCACCTTTAGAATTAAAGTGGTTGCCAATTACATAAACAGTTTCACCGTTGAAAGTAAATTCACCTACTAACGGCTTACGACTGCTGGTAAAGGCGGAATTGGTGGGGTCAATTAAACCAGGACTATTAGAAATTGTAGGAACACCAGAAACATTGGTAACTGTGGTGTTGGTGGTGGAAGTACCGCCAGGGCGATCTACAAAGTTGACACGATTGGGATTAAACAAGAAACCTACCCGGATATTTCCACCAGGTTCACCGCCGTTCGTATCGTCTACTGGGTTAATTTGGCGATATTGATACGTGGGGCCACCAGCAGCAGTAATTGTATCAATTAACTTTTGGAAGGTAGTGCTGGCATCAACGACGCTATCATTGGTTGCACCGTTATTGTCCTGAATTTCTTCGAGACTAATGATATCTGGTGATTTGAGATTATTAACAATGCGATTAGCGAGGTTGTTAAATTTGGTTGGATCGTCACTTGGATCGAGGTTTTCGACGTTGTAGGTAGCGATCGCCAGTTGGTTGGTGGTAGAAGTTAGGTTAGTGACTTCTTTTTGAATGTTACTGTTCTGTACTACTGTGGGAGCAGCCGATACTAGAACTTCATAGTTGTTGAAGCTGTAGTCAACGACACCAACAATATTGCTAAGTTGCGTACCAACATTAACTTCAGGCAGCACTAAGGCATTGTTGAGATCGTCAATTTGAATCCGCTCAGGATTGAAGTCTGAAGCACTAATCAGGCTCCCACCGCGAACCGTTCTACCTGTAGCATTTGCGCCATTGTCTGCTAATACCCAAATTTCCTCTGATGTGCCAAAGCTTGCAGTGGGTGAAGTAGTAATTGGGTTATTCACCTGTACCAGCATTCCTTCTAAGCTTTCATAGAAGTCGATGCCATCCTGGACAGGATCGAAGGTGGTTGTTCCAGTTTCGATATTAGCGATCGTGTCGTTATCGATTACCGTTGTCGGGATAGTTCTGCCACCATTACCAAGGATTGTAGCAGTGGGTAGATCGTTGCCACTAGAAACGGTAACAATTGTGGGAGTAGTGATTTGTGTTTTGGTTAAATTATTGGCATCGTTACCGGGACGAAATTCTGTAACTGTTCCACTGACTAATACCGAATCGCCGACGGATACGGTTGGCGCTGATGAGGTGAAAACAAAAATACCTTCAGAAGTGCGCTCGTCGCTGTCTGGAGTGGGGTCTTGCAAGTAAAAACCGTTACTTGCTTTAACTGTGACAATTCCCGCTACATTGCTGACAGTCTGATTTCTAAAGGATGAGATATGCCCCGTTCCCTGAATGTCGCTAATCCGAACGGATGGAGTTACTTCAAATACCGCAACCGTCTTGCTGACTTCGGCTGTAGTAACTAACAAAGGCTTGCCTGTGGGACTGTCAGCCGCCGAGACAAAGGTTAGCCCTTCGATCGCAATATCTTCAGGAGTGTTAATATATTGAACAAAACTTGGTTTGTTGGGATTTGTCACTTCGTAAACGATGACATCGCCAGTGCGTTCTAAACCAATAAAAGCATAGGTGCGGTTGTTGATGACTCCGATCGCCACGCCTTCGGGTTCTGGCCCTTTGTTATCGCTACGAGTGTCAAAGGTATCAGCCGCACCATCTGAGTTAAACAGAGTTGGTACTTTGGTTGCGGTGATTTGTTCAAATTGGTCGCCACTGTCGAATATCTGATTGCCGCTGGCGTCCCAAATCGAAAAGGAACGTCCCCCAAATGCTTCGATGCGGTCAAAATCTCCGTCTCCGTCGGTGTCTCCTGTGGCATTTGTAACGGTTAACCGTCCCAGGTTGGTATTTTGCTTCAGGGTAGCCGCATTGGGAAAAACAGTTGGATCTAAAACATATCCGGCTGCGCCAACCCGGATTTCCTCGCTAAAACCAGCGTAGTCGCGGGAATCTCCTTCGTTGGCGGTGATGTAGTAAGTCTGTCCGTTGGCACTGAAGCTAGCGATCGCATCGGGTTGATATAACCCAAATACTGGCCAATTCTGAATATTAATTTTACCACTACTGCTGGTTAGGTCGCGATCGCTAGCATCCAATCCATTACCTGGAAGATTGTAATTTTTCGTACCCAGAGGCAAAATATCGGTGATGGTGGCGCTGGCAATATCCAGAATGGCGATCGCATTATTTTCTTGCAAGGTAATCCGTGCAGTTTGACCGTCTGGAGATACAGCAATATACTCTGGTTCTAAGTCTTGTGCCACCGTCGAGCCGGGGCCAGTAATCCGTACACCTGCGGCTTTGAGTGTTGCAATCTGGTTATTGAAGCTCGTAAATGAGGCTTGAGCAACGGTTGCATTCGCCACGCCACCAGCAATGTTAATAATACTGACTGAACCTTCAGGATCTACCGAATTTACTTGCCCGTAGCTGTTGGGTTCTCCCTCATTTGCTACTAATACCTTCGTGCCATCAGGCGTAAAGGTGAGCATATCGGGTAATGCACCCACCGCCACCGAGTTCAAGAATGTGCCGGCGGCATTGTAGAAACTCACCTGTCCCGTCTGCTGGGCATTTGTACTGGTGTTTTGGATGGCGTAGGCGACTGCGACAATACCATTTTTCACCGCAACGCTGTTGGGAATAGCTTGTGTCCCTGCGGGAGGCGTAAATCCTGTTGTCAAAGAACCAGCAGAGGTTAGCGTGCCTGTATTGCTGACATTATAAATTTCAACTATGCTGCCAGCAACGACAAATAAGCGATCGCTTCCAGAATCAAAGGCGGATATTTCGGCTCCATTAGTACTGGTGAAGCTGCCAACTTTCTGCAAAATGCTGGAGTTATTGTTGGTCGCAATATCGCCTTGTGTCAAAGCCATTAATAACGTCTCCTTCAATTTATTTTGTATTGTTTGAAAATTGCCTGAAAAGCTGATGTTCAGCAATAATTTGCCTACATAATCAAGTTAAATTGACAATCGCAATATCACTATCAAAAAAAACTATTTTGTAGTTAAGAAAGCTACTGGTTTTACTAGTATTAATCCATATTCAGCAACCTCAACTTATCTCGGCAACGTTAAGAAACTGCTAGCAAAAGGTTAAAAGAATAAATAATATACAGCTGGATTTAGATCCCCGACATCTCGAAGAAGTCCGAGAGACAGCAATTTTACGCCCATAAAAAAAGGCGGACATCTTGTCCGCCCCACAATAGGTAGTTGGATATTTTTTATTTGAAAATCATTTTGTATTAAAAGCCACTCTTGCTTATCGGAATTTACCAGGGCTGAGACGAACACTGTTAGGTTGAGACTGACGACGAATTGCTACTCCACTGCGCAAATTGTTTCCAGTACCACCATCTTGACGATCGAGGAAAGGTTTCAGATTAATCCCACTTCTAGATGAACTAACCCGATTATTGCCACCGCCTAGAAGTGTGCGTCCTAAATTATATAATTCGTTGCCTCCACTACTGCGATCGCCATAAGTGTTAACAGCTATAGTTTGTTGTCCACTGTCAGCAGTAGTCAAGTTCTGAAAAATGCTATTGCGGATAACAACAGGATCTTTTCCACGGGGGACTGTCAGCACAATTCTACAGGTTGGATTAGCTTCAGTTGTAACGCAGACAGTATTTTCGTTATTTTCTACGGATGTCTGAAGTTCTTGTAAGCCATCTGGGCGATAAAGTTCCAAGCGACTGGCAATTGCTATACAACGCCTTTGTGCGTCCCAACCACCACCTAAAGCCGCAGGTGCTGCCCAAGCAAAAAATTGTCCTGGTTGACTTTGTGGCTGATACATGACAGTATACTGTCCATTATAAGTCTGACAGGTAAACCGAGTGGTACCATCAGCAGAGGGTGAAGGTGGTACACCTGTCGATGTGTCTATTGGGACTGGTGCTGATGTGCCACCTGATGGTACTGTTGGTACTACTACACCATCGCCAGTAGAATCATATTGCGCCATTGCTGCCGAATTGCCCAGACACAAAGATAAGCCAAGACTACCCAAAGATATCAACCGCAGCATTTGTGATGACATAAATCATCCTCCAGGAGAATTAAGTAGGGAATTGATAGTTTAAGTGACGAATAATTCTGGCTTTTGATTCAGCAAAAACCTATTTTTTTCCTCTCGTGCTTTTTTCTGTGCGAGTAGCTTTTTCACCGGTGCTTGAATTTCTGTATGATGCCCCACTTCTTGATAGACGTAACGGTTGTAGGACTTATTTGCTTAAACTGAGTCACTCAAATACTTTAGAATTAGCCCTTTCAAGGTCACTGATAAAATCTCTGCTTTCCTCTCTGCGTTCTCCGTGCCTCTGCGGTTTAAAAGTTATTTATTGAACTACAGAGGCGCAGAGAACACAGAGAAAAGAGGAATTATTATCCAAAAATTGTACCCACCTTGAAAGGGCTAGTCCTATACTTGAAAATTTTATTTGTATATGCTAAGACAAATTATTTGGATCGATACCTTGAGATTGTAAATAGGCAATTAGCCGTTCTTTTTGCTGGCGTTCCTGTTCAATTTGTTCCACTGCCCAAAGTAACAAATTACCTGCCTCATCCCACAAGCGGAACCAGTAACCAGTTCTGGCTTCTTTTGTTCCTTGCCAAGTTCCCAGAAATAAACCCATTGAATCAATCCAATGACAACCATTTTCATCAGGTTGCTTTAACTCGTTTCGCGCAAAGCACCAGCCAATAATGGCTGACCTGTATTTTCCACTGGTTCATCCTCTAGGTGAAAATCTGCGGGCAATGCTTCCCAAGATATTACCAGTTCTATTGAAGATTTAGCTTCACCGATTTGGGTTGCCATAAACACCCCTTTTTATTGATTTGTCTTTATTTTATGGCTGACCAGTAGTTTGTTGTGAGGCGTAATGCTGTTATTTTAAAACGCAATACACAACTCACACTTTGGAATGCATCAAACACACACAAAAAACCCCGGCTAATTTGGCCGAGGTCAAGTCGAGAAGTGAGATTAACGATGAGATACAGCGATACCGAAATCTAAAATCTTAGCTGACGCTAAAACCAACCAAAACTAAAGCAGTGACGATTAAAGTTGCAAAAAGACTCTGTAAAACATATTTACGTTGTTCCCAAATTGCTGGGTACTCAGCGTAGTACATCTTGGGTTCTGCTGCGTAGTTGTTGAGAATGCCTTCTTCGTTAGTGGTGGTGTACATAGTTTTTTCTTTTCTTTGTTTTGTTATCTTATGTAACTAAATATAACAGTTTCGTTACAAATCGTCAACAGGACTTGACAAAAAAAGACTGATGGTAAGTATAAAAATGACTTATCAGCACACCACTGCCGTTTGGGATATGTAAAAAACAAAAAACCCCGGCGAAACTAACCGAGGTGACAGAGAGAAGTATGAATGACGATGAGATACAGCGATACTGAAATCAAAAAATCTTAGCTAACACTCAAACCAACCAAAACTAAAGCGGTGACGATTAAAGTTGCAAAAAGACCCTGTAAAACGTATTTACGTTGTTCCCAAATTGCTGGGTACTCAGCGTAGTACATCTTGGGTTCTGCTGCGTAGTTGTTGAGAATGCCTTCTTCGTTAGTGGTGGTGTACATAGTTTTTTCTTTGTTTTGTTATCTTATGTAACTAAATATAACAGTTTCGTTACAAATTGTCAATAAGACTTGACAAAAAAAGACTGATGCCAGCGATAAAGCTAACTTATGAGCGATCGCAGATTCCAGCAAAGCAGTTCTAGGCAATGAAAGTAGCTTGTCTGTAGGTCTCTTTTACCACTCTAGACAGAGAAAAAATGGCGATCGCATTGTAGTGACAGGTAAAAAATGGTGAATTAGAAAATAGAACTGATACGTTAAATCGTTTTCTATATATGAAAAAAGAGAGTACTAAAATGTTTGAGAATTTGAGCTAAAACTAAAAATATTAGGTGAAGAAGGTTTATTCCCCTGTCCAACATCTAACTGACTATTATTAGTGATAAGCTTGACTTTGGATATATCTGGTTTAACAACATAATGAAAATTAGTAATTTTCAGACTATTTATATCGCACAAACCTCTGAGCCATCGCCATCCCCAATTCTAAAAAAGGAACAGGAAGGAGTAAACCTACTAGGTGCGAGTTGGGTTCCTTTCTGGCAAACCATAGTCTGGTTAGTGTTTTGGGTTTTTATAATCAGATATATTAATAAAAATTTTAGCGCGCAAATTAGTAGCTTATTCAATGCTTTTATCGCAAGAATCCAAGATGGTTCTCCAGTTAAATTCGGAAATTTTGTGGAGCTAGATGCTCCACTAGCGATCAAAAATGCACAGGTAAGGACTGCAACTTCGGAAGGTGTGAGTGGTATAACTATCCCTGAAGATATTAATGAAAAAGTTCTGAATTATCAGAAACATTCTACAGGAATTGATGAGAGTGTTTATTTAATTCATACATCTGAGGTGATTGTACCCAAAACTTTAGAAAAACGTGGACTCTACCGGGTTAAGGTTTGGCTAGAGGCTTATTCAGAAGTTGATTTTAATAATTGTATTCGCGTTACCTATCGCTTACATAACTCTTTTAAAAAGCAAATTATTGCTACTGAGTCACATAATAATCAGTTTGAACTATGGCTGAATATTTGGGGAGAGTTCACGGTAATTGCATACGTTGAACGAAAAAATCAAGAAGCGTTATGGCTGACTCGCTATCTCGATCTACCAGGACGCCCACCAGAGTAATTAACACACCCTAATAACTATTAGAGAATTTATTTTTTAGGATTTCTTAAATATCTAACCCGACTACCATTAAGTCAGGCGGATGTTCAAGATTAAACTGATAATATATCTCTCGTCGCTCTTGTGGTGGAAGACTTAACTGCCATTCTAAAATACCCATTTCACCAAGCTGAATTTGTGGATTGCTGCGACTGAGACGTACTTTTATTTGCTCGTTGCGGCTAACTGGCAATTGTTCAGTTAGTTTTAGATTTACTTCTTTGTCTAATAAATTAGTAACAATCAACCGATAACTATAAGTAATCCGGCGCTGGTTGCTAATTAATCTTTTATCTACCAGACGCTCAACTAAGTCGCGCTCAATTTTTAAACCTTCGTCAATTCCTAAGTTCAGTTTAAACTCTTGCCCTGGCGCAATATTTTCTAAATGAGTTGTCCCAATAAAAACGTTGTCGCGGAAAATATTTGCTTTGCCTGGTAACAAAGTCGCACCGTTGGGACTATTTTTCACATTCGCTTGTAGATAAGCAAAACTTACCAAGCGCGGCATTGCCACATAATCGAAGCTACAAGGATAATCATCGTTGAAAATCGTAGTTTTATGAGGTGCGCCATCGCTGGGAATATTACCACCGCCATTCAATTTAAAGGTAACTACACTACCTTCTTTGGATACTTCTGCTGTAACGGTTTCTGCTGCGATAAGACTATCCTCTGCAACTTCTTCTTGTTCTTGCCAATCAGCTCTGGCAGCAGCAGCAGGGGGTTCTGGTATGGTAGGTAGTAGGGGTGGCTGGGCAGTAAATCGGTGTCGTTGTAACAGTTGTGGACGTGGGGCATCAATATACCAAGGTTCAAGTTTAGGTGGAAGTGTACCTAATCCTGGTTTAGCGGTAGAAAGGGTGAGATTTGCACCAATCCAATCTTCACCAGTGCTTTGAGTGATTTCTGCAAGGTAGCTCAGATGCACAATATCGCTGGTAGTGCTAAAGCGCAAGTCATAAAGCGGATTCCAACTAGCACGATTTACTATGTAAGATACCTCTAATTCAAATTCACCTTCACCCGCGACTTCAACTGCTACGACTAAGCTAAAACTTTCTTTAGGATGGGGCGTTTGGATTATTTGCAATGAAGTGTGGAGTGCTTGCAGTTGTTTATCTAATTCCTGCTGTTGAGTTTTGCACTCTCCAGATGCGATCGCATATTCACTATACTGGCTTCCAAGAAAGTTCAAAAAATCCAATGTTTCGCTGAGGCTGAGATTTTTCCGAGACAAACTCTGTGAAAATGGTTCTTCTGTTTTTTCACGTAAGCCAGCGATAAAACTAGATTGTAATGCTAAAGCATCCACCTGAGCTTGGAGGTGGCGTTTTTCTGCTTCTAATTGCTGAATTTGCCTTGTCAAATGTGCTACTCGTTCTGCTACTGGTTCAGTAGTGTAGATGCGATCGCTACTAACTCCCATCAAGCACACCCCTACCGTACCTGTACCGCTAACCCTGACAGACTCAGTTTCTAGAGTCATTGGCACTGGGGTAATTACTAATTCCTGTTCAATTCCTGTTAAATCAACTACACCTCGCCGTGTAACTAATGCTCTGTCAGAATACACGGTAACAGCTACAATCTCGCTTTGTACTGTTTTGCGCCAAGACGGTATTTCCGGGTTAACCACTGCCAGTTTTCCCCCATTTTTAATGATTCTGCTGGTTAATTGTCAATGTTTACCAGTCTAACAGTCAACCCCTTTAGAGAATTCGTAATTCATAATTACGAACTACGAATTACGAATTCTCTTATCCGTGAATTGGTTCAAACGTGCTATGAACAGTATCAGCTTTTTGCTCAACAATATTTTTTGCCGCCGCTAGTAGATACTCATAATAGGCGCGAGCGACGATAGATAGCTGCTTGCCAGATGGGTAAACCATGTACCAATGCCGCTGAATGGGGAAGTGTTGCACATCTAAAATGCTGAACTCTGAAGCGTCTGATAGTAAGGTATGACGGGATAAAACAGAAATTCCTAAACCACCTGCGATCGCTTGTTTAATTGCTTCGTTACTTCCCAATTCTAGCTTGACTTTTACTACTACCCCTTCTTCTTCAAAGAGCTTTTGGACGGCGCGACGAGTTCCTGAACCTGGTTCCCGCATAATAAAAGGTTCGTTAGACAGGCGTTGTATAGGAATATTTTTTTCTTTGGATAAAGGATGATTAGTCGGTGCAAAGACTATCAAAGGATTTTCTAGAAATGGTTCACAAGTCACATCGATATTGTCTGGAATTTGACTCATAATATATAAGTCATCCAAATTTTGACTCATCCGTTCCAAAATTTGTTCGTGATTTGTGACTTGTAGCGAGATATCAATCCCTGGATAAAGTTCGCAAAATGGCCCTAACAAACGTGGGATAAAATATTTTGCTGTTGTAATCACTGCCAAACGTAATTGTCCCTGCTTTAGCCCTTTTAAATCTGCCACCTTCATTTCATACTGGGCTATATTGTGAAAAATCTGCCGACAAGTAGCAAACAACTCCCGTCCTGCCTCCGTCAGATACAATCGCTTCCCCACTTGCTCAAATAATGGCAAACCTACCGATTTTGTTAGTTGCTTGATCTGCATAGAAACGGTAGGTTGGGTGAGAAACAATTCCTCAGCAGCACGAGTAAAGCTACTGTGCCGTGCCGCCGCCTCGAACACCTTTAACTGGTGCAGCGTCGCTTGGTTCAAGGGTGATTCTCCTATATATAGCGATTAATAGATATAAAACTAGTATTGCTGAACACTGGCAAATGATATAGTGATGCTCACAGAAAGTTACGAGTTTTATCATAGATAAAACTCTATTGGTGTTATTAGAATAAAGGTATTTTATTTATAGATTGAAAAAGCTATTATTCAGAATAGCTTAAGCGTAAGATGCCTTCCATCTAAACGATGAATGCTGAATGATGATTTGACAAAATTCATCTATCATCATTCATCATTCCATAATTCTTCTTGAACTTTTGTAGGTAACTTGGTTAAGTCTGGTAATCTTAGTACCTCGATTTCCGCAACTTGTTCTTTAATATTCACTGGCAAGTTTAAAGGTTCGCGTTCTTCTATCCAGCAGCTTGCTAACGGTAAAGTTAACTCCATTTCGTCCAGCGGTCGAGGAATTACCATTACCGCATTCAATTCTCCAATGCGTTCTGCTTCAAACATCCCCGCTTCTACTGCTACCGCTACATTGGCTACGGAACCCCGAATAATAGCTGTACACAAACCCGCACCAATTTTTTCATAAGCTGCTAAATAAACATCAGCAGCTTTGAGCATAGCATCACACGCTCCTACCATCGCGGGAAATCCTCGCGTTTCTACCAAACCAATTGCTTGATTACTCAGACGGCTGTAATTGCCCTCTTCCATCAATTTAGTGAAACGGGTTGTGATGGGAAGCACTATATCTAGGTTGGGATAAGGTCGGGGAATCACCAAACTAGAAACCAACTGACCAAACTGTTCAGCCGTTTGCACACCAGATTCTACCGCCAGACGTACGTCAGCAATTCCACCCCGGACGATCGCAGTACAATGACCACTACCAGTTTTTTCATACCCAACCAAGTGAACTCCTGCCGATTTCAGCATCATATCCGCCGTCCCAACGATCGCCGGAAAGCTACGGGTAGAAACTAAACCCAAAGCAGTATCTTGAAAGGTTTCTTGACTACTCGCTCCCTGGATGGTGCGAATAGACCGTTGATTATATGTTTCCATGATGAATTCTCCAAAATACGGAAAAAGACGACACCTTACAATTAACACTTACTCTGACTAATCGTCAGGGTTTGGGTCATTCAAGGATTGTCTGTGAGGAAACAGTGTAGTCAACAGTCTGCTTATGCTCCCTTGTCCATAAATTTGAGTCCCAAAACCGTTAGGGGATTCTGTGGTTGGCTGACTGGGGTCTGAATGATGTTGATGTTCTGTTGACTCTTGGGAGACTTCCCCCAAGGTGGAGTCAGTATCATTGTCCGGTTCCTCCACAGGAGGAGACTGACTTTCGGGAGTGGCGGGAGATTTAAAATAAGAAATCGACTTGTTTTGTTTGAAATCTACAAAAGCCGAAGCTGAGAAATTAGTTGAGGAAACTACCTTTTCCTTAACTCCACCTGAGCTATTTTCCTCTTCCTTCGGTGGTGTATTTGTAGTAGAAGTTGGGTTATTTGTAGATGCTTCTAGCTGCTTTGTTGGCTCAATCTGCCGACTGGTGTCTCCTAAAATTGAACCAGGCGGTACTACTTGTTCGGGTTCAACCGAATAGTTAAAAACTGTAGTAGCCGAACCAATACAAGCATTTGCGCCAATTTTACCTTTGCCAATCATCAAAAAACCGGCTCCCAGGTTTGCACCTGCTTCTACTTCTAGAGTGCCTTCATGGACTTGGAGAATTGCTCCCATACCAATACAGACCCCTGGCCCAATAACGATCTTGCTGTTTACAGCCGCTTGGAGGATTACCCCAGGTGCAAGTACCGCGCTTGGATGAATAGTCACCTCACCACTAATATAAGTATCAAAGTTATTGCTGAGGCGCAGTAGCGGCACAGACATGGAAATTTTAACCTCGGCAGCCGGAAGAAGATAGAGAGTTAGAAGTTAAAAGTGAGGAGTGAGGAGTTAGTTAAAAGTGGGGAGTTATAAATTTTAAGTTTGGAGTTATGAATTAACAATCTTTTTTAACTCCTAACTCCTAACTCCCAACTCCTAACTCCCTAACTCCTTAAGGTCGTTGAATAATCGTTTCTAATACGCGACGCTTGGCTTTGGGGTCTACACCAATTAAGCGCACATATTCCCCTTGGTATTCGCCGAGCTGTCTTTCTACGGCGGCGATCGCTTCTCTTTCTGAAGAGGCTTGAATTTGACCAGTACTAGTCCAGGAACCTGTACGGAACCGTCGTTGATCTACGTGTTCAATGCTAATTTTTGAGCCGCTAGCCAATAATTGCCGGAGTTGGTCTACTACTTCACTACTCAAGCGAGTAGCAGTAGCTGTTGCTGTTGCTGTAGCAGAGGGTGCTGCACTAGTAGTAAATGATTTCTGACCACCAGAGGAGGCTACTTGACCATTTGGACGTTGGATAATGGTCTCTAATACCCGCCGTTTCGCTTTTGGATCGATACCAATTAAGCGTACATATTCCCCTTCGTATTCGCCGAGGTGTGCTTCTATGGCTGCGATCGCTTCTCTTTCTGAGGAGGCTTTAATTTGACCAGTACTAGTCCAGGAACCTGTACGGAACCGCCGTTGATCTACGTGTTCAATGCTAATTTTTGAGCCACCAGCTAATAAATGCCGGAGTTGGTCTACTACTTCACTACTCAAGCGGTTGCTGCTAGTCGTTCCCGTACCAGAGGGTGCTGCACTAGTAGTAAATGATTTCTGACCACCAGAGGAAGTTACTTGACCATTTGGACGTTGAATAATGGTCTCTAACACCCGCCGTTTGGCTTTGGTGTCAATACCGATTAAACGTACATACTCGCCTTGATGGCTTGCTATACATTCTTCCAAAGCGGAGATGACTTGATTTGTGGAAGTTGCATCAATTGGCTTACAACTAGTCCAGGAACCAGTGCGGAAACGACGCTCATCTACGTGTTCCATACCAATTTTGTAACCACCTGCCAAAAGTTGGCGGATTTGCTCTAGAGTTTCGCCACCGACTTTGCCACTGCTAGAACCGTTACCGTTGCCGTTACCATTACTACTGCTGTAACTGCTATTGCTACGACCAGTCGGCGCTTTAAAGCTGGTAGCTGGTTTTGCATCATCATCGGGACGTTGGATGACGCTCTCTAGCACACGTCGTCTATCTTTGTCAATCCCAAACAGTCGGACATACTCGCCGCTATGGTCATTTAGACAGCTTTCTAATGCTGCGATCGCTTCACCGAGGGATCTCGGTTCGATTGGTTGGCAACTAGTCCAAGAACCCGTGCGGAAACGTCTTTGGTCTACATGTTCCGTACCAATTTTATACCCTTGCCCCAATAGATACCGCAACTGATCTATTGTTTCTGCACCCAAGCTATTGCTCGACACTTCACTACTCCTTTCCAACTCTAAAACAGTAATACCATTACCTGTATAAGATTTAGCATTCTCATCCCGGATGGGTGCTATACATTTGCTATCCGCAGCACAGAGATAACCAGCTCGTAAGGCCTGATTAATTCCAACCACATGATGAGCAAATTCTTTATCCTGATCTTGCACATCTGGCAAGCGATCGGCTTGCTGTTGGCTGGTAATTATCGCTCCCGAAGGTACATACTTACCAGAGGGAATCTCTACATCTTGAATCAAAGCGTGCATCATCACGATGCAACCTGCACCCACCCTGGCATTAAACACCGTAGAGCGAAAGCCAATGAAGGAATTATCACCTACATAAGCTGGCCCGTGAATTAGAGCCATGTGGGTAATGCAAGCGTTTTTACCAATCCATACTGAGTATTTATTTTGGTCATCGCCAATTACTCGGCCTTGCTCCAACCCATGAATGACAACACCATCTTGAATATTAGTGTTTTCACCCAGATAAAAAGGTGTGCCTTCATCCGCTCTAATCGTAGTCCCCGGAGCAACGATTACATTTGCACCTATTCGTACATCCCCAATCAGATTGGAGAATGAATGTACAAAAGCAGTTTCATGGATTTCGGGTTCAGCTAAATTCCTTGACCACGGGGTTGGGGGTGCCGCTGTGCTGCGGACTGCCATCGCGAGATTCCTCCTGAAATTAAGTTATGAGTTATGAGTTATGAGTTATGAGTTTTAACTCCTCACTCCTCACTCTTAACTCCTAACTTTTTTAACTGTTGACTATCGATATTGATCTTTTTTGCTGTAAATGAGGCGATCTTCAACGTAAATAGTATCTATGATCGCCACCACTGCTGCATCCAATGGACGCTGTTCATTGCCAACAACTTGACGAGCGGCACTACCACGAGTGATGAGTACCCACTCATCTACTCCTGCTCCCACAATATCTGCTGCTACTTCATACTCTGGTAGGATATTGCCGTTTTCATCTACTAATTGTAACAATAGTAGTTTCACACCTCTAAGAGTTGGATCTTTTTGGGTGCTAACTACTGTGCCGCGAACTTTGGCAATTTGCATTACAAATTACGGTCTTCTACCAAAAGGACGAATTGCGTTCACATTTTCCCGGAACTGCTCTACGTCTTCGGTATAACGAATTGGGAGGACGTATTCCAAGTTTTCGTGAGGACGAGCAATGATATGAGTAGACAGCACTTGTCCACCATTAACTCGCTTTACAGATTCAACTCCTGCGGCCACAGAAGCTTGCACTTCCGAAACGTCACCCCGAACAATTACCGTCACCCGACCACTACCGATTTTTTCATAACCTACTAAAGTGACGCGAGCCGCTTTCACCATCGCATCAGCGGCTTCCACCACTGCTGGAAAGCCTAGCGTTTCAACCATTCCCACTGCAATTGACATTAGTTTTAATCCCTATTTCAAAGTTTTTAGCCTTGGACAAAAGTGATGCTCTTTTCAGACAAAGAGCGTTAATTACTTTGTTTAAACAGCTTTTTAAGTACGGAATTGTTCCACCGCTTCTGTGTAACGTATCGGCAAGACGTATTCCAGGTTTTCGTGAGGACGAGCAATGATGTGAGTGGATAACACTTCACCACCAAATACTCTTTTTGCCGCTTCAACCCCAGCTGCTACAGAAGCTTGTACTTCCGATACATCTCCCCGAACTATCACGGTGACGCGAGCGCTACCAATTTTTTCATACCCTACTAAGGTGACACGGGCGGCTTTCACCATCGCATCAGCAGCTTCCACCACTGCTGGAAAGCCCTTCGTTTCAATCATTCCAACTGCAATTGGCATCGCAGAACTCCTACAAAATTAATGCAATCTGTACTGTCGTTTGAATTTTTTGACGGGGAGAGCCTGATCTTATAGCTAAGAAAACACTTCCAAATTAAGCATAGGAAAGCTTGGCGTTCCTGGCAATATAAATTACTATAATAGTTTATGATAAGAAAGTTTTAAAAAACTTAACAAAAAGTTATCTGGGTATATGAGCAATTAAAGTTTACAGATTCCTTGAGCTGGCACTTATGCTTTATAATTTCTTTATCACATTTACAAAACGACATTCATAACCAAGGCTAATCCTATCTGATGAGAGGTAAGCAGCGGCTGTATCTTTTGCTGTATCTATCTTTCCTCAAATATTTCTAAGTGTACAATGACTAGGTGAAACATATATAATTTTTTCAAATATATCGTATAAATTACTTTGGTTAAAGTAGAAATACAAATGTAAAAAGGTCGGTGATATTAAGGCAAGTAAATGCTTTTGCTTATGTAAAGTTATATTTTACTTATATTTAATAGGGTAGCGTTAAGTAAAAGTACTTCTAGAAGTTTAGTTAAAATAATAGTAAAGAAACATCGATATTTTGGTAAATTAATTTTATTAAATAAATAATTGGTTGGAATTTTTTTTAAATCAAGGCTGAGTCATCAAGGAAAATTTAAATGGATCAATTTCTATTTTCAACAAGTTGGTTTGTGCCTTTGTATAGCTTATTGGGTGCAATTTTGACCTTGCCGTGGGGAATAGGAATAATTCAGCGAACAGGGCCAAGACCTGCGGCATACATCAACTTGTTGACGACCGTTTTAGCTTTTGTCCATAGCCTGTTTGTATTTAAAAATATCTGGGATAGAGAGCCAGAAAACTTACTAATCAATTGGTTCAAAGCAGCAGATTTAGACTTATCTTTTTCCTTAGAACTATCGCCAGTCAGCATTGGAGCAACAGTTTTAATTACAGGGTTAAGCTTACTGGCACAAGTTTACGCTCTGGGTTATATGGAAAAAGACTGGTCGTTAGCGCGTTTTTTTGCGCTACTGGGATTCTTTGAAGCGGCGCTCACTGGTCTAGCGATTAGCGATTCTTTGTTTCTTAGCTATGCCCTATTGGAAGTCCTGACGCTTTCGACTTACTTACTGGTAGGGTTCTGGTACGCTCAACCACTAGTAGTAACGGCGGCGCGGGATGCGTTTTGGACTAAACGGGTAGGAGACTTGTTGTTGCTGATGGCTGTAGTGACGCTTTCTACCTTAGCCGGGAGTTTGAACTTTTCGGATTTATATGAGTGGGCACAAACAGCTAATTTAAGTCCCATGACATCGACGCTGCTAGGGTTGGCACTAATTGCTGGGCCTGCTGGTAAATGTGCCCAATTTCCACTACACCTGTGGTTAGATGAGGCAATGGAAGGGCCCAACCCCGCCTCGGTAATGCGGAACTCTCTGGTAGTAGCGGGTGGTGCTTATTTACTGTATAGATTTCAACCATTATTAGCACTGTCGCCAATTGCCTTGAATGCTTTGGTAATCATGGGTACAGTAACGGCGATTGGGGCCACATTAGTATCCATAGCTCAAATTGACATTAAGCGATCGCTGTCTCATTCCACCAGTGCATACATGGGGTTAGTGTTTTTAGCAGTGGGGTTACAGCAAGGGGGTGTAGCCTTGATGTTGCTGTTAGCTCATGCGATCGCTAAAGCATTATTATTCATGAGTTCAGGTTCAGTCATCTTGACTACCCAAAGCCAAGACTTAACAGAAATGGGCGGTTTGTGGTCGCGGATGCCAGCCACCACCACAGCCTTTGTAGTCGGTTCAGCCGGGATGGTAACACTGCTTCCCTTGGGAAGTTTCTGGGCAATGTTAGCATGGGCTGACGGTTTTGTGAGTATTAGCCCTTGGGTAATTGGGGTTCTAATATTAGTCAATGGTTTGACAGCATTCAATTTGACGAGAGTATTTAGATTAGTCTTCTGGGGTAAACCGCAACAAAAAACCCGTCGCACCCCAGAAGTTGGTTGGCAGATGGCCTTACCAATGGTGTTTCTGACAGTGCTGACTCTGCTTCTACCTCTGATGCTACAGCAATGGTACTTACTACCAGATTGGGAAAGTATTAATTGGTATGTGGTGTTAGCCTTGTTTAGTTCTACCGTAGCAGGGGTAGGTTTAGGGTGTACAGTTTATCTGCACAAAGCTTGGTCAAGATCCAGAATCTTGGCGTGGAGATTTCTGCAAGACCTGTTAGGTTATGATTTTTATATTGACCGAGTTTATTTTGTAACCGTGGTAAGTGTAGTAGGACTGCTATCTAAAATTTCTGCTTGGAGCGATCGCTACTTGGTTGACGGTTTTGTAAACTTGGTTGGGTTTGCGACAATTTTCGGCGGACAAACCTTAAAGTACAGCATTTCTGGGCAATCTCAGGGCTATATGTTGACCATCCTAGCAGTTGTCAGCGTCCTGGGTTTTTTCATCAGTTGGTCATTGGGTTTATTAGATAAATTGCCTTTTTAAGCGAGTTAGGAGTGAAAAGTTAAGAGTTAGGAGTTAGGAGTTAGGAGTTATTATTCTCCCCCTGCTCCCCTGCTCCCCTGCTCCCCTGCTCCCCTGCTCCCCTGCTTCCCCTGCTCCCCTTACCTAAAGTCTATGCTTAGTGTTTTAATTCTAGTGCCGTTAATCGGCGCAGCTTTAATTGGTTTCTCCCCTTCAAGCATTAGTGGAAAATTCGCCCGTGGGGTGGCTTTGGTTTTTGCCATTATCGCTTTCTTGTGGACAATCGTATTAGTAAGTCAATTCCATCCAGGAGAAATTACTCAACAGTTTGCTGAGTCTGTCCCTTGGGTAGATGCTTTAGGGTTAAACTATAACCTTGGGATAGATGGTTTATCTTTGCCATTGCTGGTTTTAAATGGATTGTTAACTGCCATTGCCATCTACAGCAGCGATGAATCGCTACAGCGCCCTAAATTTTATTACTCTTTAATCCTATTATTGAGCGCTGGGGTGACAGGAGCCTTTCTAGCACAGGATTTACTGTTATTTTTCCTGTTTTACGAATTGGAACTAATTCCACTGTATTTGTTGATCGCCATTTGGGGTGGCGCCAAACGGGGTTATGCTGCGACTAAATTTCTTATTTATACAGCCGTTTCCGGAATCCTGCTTTTAGCAAGTTTCCTCGGTATGGTTTGGCTGAGTGGTTCCTCTAACTTTGCACTAGCAACCTTGAACGCGACAACTTTACCTCTAGGAACACAGCTTTTATTGCTAGCGGGTATTTTGATCGGTTTTGGAATTAAAATTCCCTTGGTTCCCTTCCATACTTGGTTGCCAGATGCTCACGTTGAAGCTTCCACACCGATTTCCGTGCTATTGGCTGGGGTGCTGTTGAAGTTGGGAACCTACGGCTTACTGCGCTTTGGCATGAACTTGTTACCAGAAGCTTGGGCTTATCTAGCTCCTTGGTTGGCGACTTGGGCAGTAGTGAGTGTACTGTATGGTTCATCTTGCGCGATCGCCCAAACCGATATGAAAAAAATGGTAGCATACAGCTCCATTGGGCACATGGGTTATGTGCTTTTAGCGGCGGCGGCGGCCACACCTTTAAGTGTATTGGGTGCTGTGATGCAAATGATTAGCCACGGTTTGATTTCGGCAATGCTGTTTTTGTTGGTAGGGGTTGTGTATAAAAAAGCCGGAAGCCGTGATTTAGCAATTATTCAAGGATTACTGAACCCAGAACGAGGTATGCCAGTAATCGGTAGCTTGATGATTGTCGGAGTCATGGCCAGCGCTGGTATACCGGGAATGCTAGGGTTTATTTCCGAATTCGTAGTTTATCGGGGAAGTTTTCCAGTTTTTCCAGTGCAAACCCTGTTATGTATGCTTGGTACTGGTTTAACAGCAGTTTACTTCTTAATTCTCGTCAACCGCGCCTTTTTTGGACGTTTATCTGCACAAGTTACCAACTTACCACGTGTGTATTGGAGCGATCGCATCCCAGCTGCAATTTTAGCTGTGCTGATTGTGATTTTTGGCATTCAACCTGGTTGGTTAGTGCGTTGGACTGAACCAACAATTACAGCAATGGTAAATACCCAAAACGTCGTATTAGCAGTGTCCTTGGATAAAGCAATGGGGAATAGGGAATAGGGAATGGGGAGATGAGGGAGATAGGGGGACAAGGGGACAAGGGGGTAAACAAAACTCCTAACTCCTAACTCCTAACTCAGCACTCCTAATGCCCAATGCCCAATGCCCCAATCCTTAAACTTTTTGGAGAAATGGCAATGGTAACTATTAAAAAAAAAGCTACTCACAATCCCTTAGCTGAGTATATTGAACGTCTACAAAAAGGAGATGCATTACTCCCCGATAGTCCAGAAAATGTGCTGGAAGTGGTGGGTATTCTTAAAAGCTATGGGGTAGTTTTAGATGCTTACTCAAAAAATCTTAACTATATTGCTGAATATCAGTTTTTAGTATTTTTCCCATTTTTTAAATACTTTAATGGAGAGGTTTTTTTACAAAAATTACTCCGTCACTGGTGGCATGACCGAATCAATTTTGAATATGCTGAATATTGCATGAAAGCCATGATGTGGCACGGTGGCGGCGGACTAGATACGTATTTAGATACACAAGAATTTCAAGAAAGAGCGCAAGCCGTTATTAACGCAAAATTTAAAAATAATCCTTTAATTCTAGGTATTAACCAACTGTTTCCAGATTTCTTAACAGAACAGTTGCGTGTCTCTGCTTATTACACCGGTTTAGGTCAATTCTGGCGAGTCATGGCTGATATGTTCCTCAATTTATCAGACCGCTATGACCGAGGCGAAATTAAATCGATTTCTCAAGTTGTAGAACACATTAAAGCAGGGTTAGTCGCAAATGCATCAAACCCAATTACCTACGCTGTCAAAATTCGAGGTAAGGTCTATGAAATCATTCCCAAAAGCGTTGGTTTGACCTTCTTAGCAGATACAGCAATACCTTATGTAGAAGCAGTATTCTTCCGAGGAACTCCTTTCCACGGTACTGTTTCATACAATGCCCAAGGATATCAAATTCCCCCAGATCAAAGTCGATTTCAATATGGCGCATTGTATGCCGATCCTTTACCCATCGGCGGCGCGGGTATTCCTCCTACCTTGTTGATGCAAGATATGCGTCATTATCTTCCAGAGTATTTGCATGAAATTTATCGTCGCAGTCTTCGGGGTGAAGATGATTTGCGAGTCCAAATTTGTATAAGTTTCCAAAAATCGATGTTTTGCGTGACGACAGCAACGATTTTGGGACTGATGCCTCATCCTTTAGATACTAAAGATCCAAATGAGCAAAAAAATAATCAAGTTTATTTAGAGAAGTGGATGAGTCGTTTACAAACTTCGCGGTTGCTGGATGTGAATCAATGACAGATGATTCCACCATTACTCACGAGGCATTCAAGCAATTTGAGCGCGACAAATTTTCTCTTGTAGCTCAAGAATACGATCGCGCGATCGCTGTTGTGACTTCTCAGGTTGATGAAGCCATATTGGATGCCGTCGAAGCTAAGTCTGGTATTCGATTGCTGGATGTGGCTTGCGGAACTGGCTGGCTTAGTGCCGCAGCACTACAGCGGCAGGCTATAGTCACAGGATTAGACTTTGCAGAGAAGATGGTGGCCATTGCCAGAGTGCGATGTCCTCAAGGATCATTCCATCAAGGGGATGCTGAGAACCTAACTTTCGAGTCGGGCCAGTTTGAGGCGGTGGTTTGTAGCTTGGGTATCCTCCATTTCCCAAACCCAGAAAAAGCGATCGCTGAATCCTTTCGCGTACTCAAACCGGGAGGGCGCTATGCTTTCACCTGTTGGACACCACCAACGCGCAATCCGTTTATGGCTCTGATACTGGGTTCGGTGCAGACTTATGGCAGCATGGATGTGGATCTACCTTCTGGGCCACCCCTGTTTCGCTTTGGCGACCCCACTGAATGCGAAATGGTTTTAAGCACTCAGGGATTCACTCAGGTGTCTGTCGCAGAACTGCCCATCAAGTGGACTTTCTCTACACCTGAAGATGTGATGCCAAAAATTATTGTAAGTTCGGCGCGTCTGGGGTCGATGTTGGCAATGCAAAGCGATGAGCAACGGCGCAATATTGAAAACGCAATTATCGAGGGAGCCTCAAAGTATGTCACAGAAAATGGTGTGGAAATTCCCGCTTCTGTGGTGCTGGCTGTAGGTTACAAACCATAAGCTATAACAACTTTTTTTTAATTGCTGTAATCCGATGAATTTAGCAATTTTTGAAGTGTTTTTCCATGACAAAATTTATCAGTTTTTGCCCTCTACGCTCTACTTCTTGCTTTTTGATAACAATAAATCCCTGACTCTCAAAAAAAGGTTTAGCTGTAATACTGGCTTCTGTAAATAGCTTTTCCACCCCTAAAGAGTTTGCTTTTAATTCAATCTGTTCTAAGATTTTCTTCCCAACACCTTTCCTTTGAAAATCTTTATGACAATAGAAACGGTCAATATGACCATTAGCCTCTAATTCTCCAAAACCAATAATTTTATCTTGTTCTTCTGCTACATAAGTAAACTTACTTCCTAAACTTTTAATCCAAACTTCAATATCCATGTTTGCTGGTGCCCAAGCAGCTACTTGTTCTTGTGTGTAATCGTGAATATTCACTTCATGAATAGTGTCGTAGAACAATTTCATAATTTCTTTAGTATCAGCTATTTCGTATATTCTTATTTTCATAAAGTAATTAACGATCGCTAACTCTAATTAACAATATTATCAGTGTTGATGAGTCTGGATATTTCCACAGTGAAGCTCAGTTGGCTGCATTATTCTCGCTTCATCATAATAGACTTCTGGCATGAATCAATGAGCTTTCACCCTAAATCCCTCTCCCAAGCTTACACGGTGTATACACAAGTCTGAAATACCTGATGAATCTGGGTTTTACCCCACCCTAACCTCCCCTTATAAAGCAGGGCTGTTTCATTCGATCTCTTAAAGATTTTGTCAAGAGTATGAGTCAGAAATTTGCTTGATTGGGGAAAAGAAAAGCTACCACCTCAACGAGTAAATTTAAGTGCGATCGCGATTTTATTGCCCAATCAGATTTTTTAGTCACCTGACTTTTTTGCTTGAAACGCTTGTAAATCAGAGTCTTTTAGGGAATGAAACAGCCCTGCCTTATAAAGGGGAGGGAACTGGATTTCCGGTTTCCCTCAATATATCGGGGGGATTAAGGGGGGTAATTCGACTTGTGTGTACACCGTAGAGCTTGGGAGAGGGACTTTAAAATTCGCTGATGTTCAAGGTAAATTATTTTAGTACAAAAGTACTATTTACTGCTAAAATGCCTTACAAGTCAGCTAGCCTTGTTTGAGGTGGTATGAAAAAAATCCAAGACACGGACAAAAAGCCCATTTTGCGGAAAGTTTCGTTGTTGCAGCCTAAATCTGTAACTACTGCGATAGTGCCACTGCGACCCCAAAAGGAAAAAATCATCAGCGAAGGGGAGCGTTTGATTACACAAGTTGAACGTATCAATCGGATGGCAGGAGAGTTAGAAGCAGCGATATTCGAGTTGAAAGCGATCGCTAACACCCTGAATACTCAAAAAAGCTACCCAGTTCTAAATCAGGTGTCATGCAAAAATATTTGTCAGTATTTTACAGTTAGCGTTCCTTGGGTGAAACGAAAGCCTGACAACTCATTTATTCTGACGACGCGAAGAGTTGATTTATTCCGAGCCGAAAGGGAAGCCACACAGTTAGCACAGCAACTTCGTCAGCAAACCAAAAAAAGATTAGCATTGCAGCCGACAAAAAACAAGAATGGGGCTGAGGCTGACACAAAATGCTTGTTCAAAAAGGTGTTAGTCAACAAATCTTAAAATTATCAACATTCAACGGCATCTCACCCTTGAGGTTGTAACAGTTATGCTGATTGAAGTGGCAGAAGGAACTTATTCTTCAAAATTGTTAGATACCACACTGCCATTATTTCTTTGCAACCATAGTTGGCGACAAAGAAACAAAGCCGCCCTAATATTTGCACTTCCGTAAAACCAGAGTGTAACATCAGGGACAATCAATCAGCGCCCAGAAGAGGTAAAAAGAAGGTGTTAAAGACACTTTTAGTGATTGCCGTTGGTTTTTTACCGTCCCTGTTTTCCCTGTGGATGATCCGTAGAACCCAGCGATCGCGCTTGCGGATGAGGCAAGCAGCCATGAATTTTCCAGTGGTACAGGGACGGCACAACGTCAGACCTGTGTCAGGCGATCGCTATTATTTAGAAGGCGTGGGTTATTTAATTGGCGATATCAGCTGCAAGTTTAATGCTCGGTCTGGTTACATCCGCTGTGCGATCAATCCTGAAGGCCCATGTAACGGTTGCCGTCACTACGAACCTAGAGAATTAACTGGTAATGAAAAAAGCACTTAAGATTGCTTACTTAATACTCAACCGACCTAAAATTACCTGGTTAACACAGACGCTCTGACGCGGATAATTTTCCAGCGACTTCATAGCAGTAGAACCAGGGAATGATAAAATCATTACTAATTATAATAATTTGTATTTACAAGCACTTTGAATATTTCTCTTTGCATGGTGAAATAAGAATGATTTAATAGAATTCGTGCAAAAGTGTAAATCTGCATCATTTTGTTTGCAGATTATAAGCTTTACTATTAACTCTTGCCGAATATCTCATAACTAGATGATTATCTAACGATGAACAACGCGATCGCTCGGACAACAGCATTATTATCAACTTGCGCTTTGCTACTAACAGGCTGTGGTGGTGGCACTAATACAGTCACAAATTCTCCCACTAATACTCCAAATAGTACCCCAAATAACACTGCAACCAATACCCCAGCAACAACAGGTACATTATCAGGTGGTATTCCCATCGGTATTGGTGTTGCCCAAACTAGCAATGTGGCATTACTGGGTCAAGAGCAAGTCGCTGGAGCCAAACTTGCCCAGAAGTATTTCAATAGTAAAGGTGGTGTTAATGGCACACCAATTAAATTAGTTTTTCAAGATACTAGCGGTGATGAAGCAGGAGCAATTAACGCTTTTCAAACTCTAATTAATAAAGATAAAGTTATTGGAATTGTCGGGCCAACTTTGTCACAGCAAGCCTTTAGTGCCGATCCGATTGGCGAACGGGCAAAAGTACCAATTATTGGGCCATCAAATACTGCTAAAAATATTCCTGAAATTGGTGATTACGTTGCTCGTGTTTCTGCACCAGTTTCCATCGTTGCACCTAATTCGGTGAAAGCTGCACTGAAGCAAAATCCTCAACTTAAAAAAGTTGCAGTTTTCTACGCCCAAAATGATGCATTTAGCAAGTCAGAAACGGAAATCTTTCAGCAAACAGTTAAGGATCAAGGGCTGGAATTGGTTACAGTCCAAAAATTCCAAACCAGTGATACAGATTTTCAAAGCCAAGCTACCAATGCAATTAATCTCAAACCAGATTTGGTAATTATTTCTGGATTGGCTGCTGATGGCGGTAATTTAGTTAGGCAATTGCGTGAACTAGGTTATAAAGGCTTAATTGTCGGTGGAAATGGTCTAAATACATCAAATTTATTGCCAGTTTGTAAAGCACTTTGTGATGGCGTATTGATTGCTCAAGCCTACAGTCCAGAACATCCAGGTGAAATTAACGCAGCGTTTCGTAAAGCTTATATTGAAGAATATAAAAAAGAACCACCCCAATTTAGCGCCCAAGCTTTTGCAGCAGTGCAAGTTTATGTCGAAGCACTGCAATCTTTAGATAAAAAGAGCAAAATCAACAAACTACAGCTATCAGAATTACGGACGCAGTTAAACAAACAAATACTTGAAGGAGCATACAATACACCATTAGGTGAAATTGGTTTTACTCCCACAGGTGAAGTTGTGCAAAAAGATTTCTATGTTGCTCAAATCAAAATGGAAAAAGACGGAAGTCAAGGTAAATTCACATTTCTAAAATAGTTGCTCCATGAATATCAATATCTTTTTGCAGCAATTATTAAATGGGTTGTCCATTGGCAGCGTCTATGCGATTTTTGCCTTGGGATATACCTTGGTTTATTCTATTTTGGGCATTATTAATTTAGCTCATGGGGCGATTTTTACCTTGGGTGCATATTTCACTTATGCACTTATGGGTGGGAACTTTGGATTTAATGGCTTGCTGGCTAATGCAGTCTTGCCGATAAAATTACCATTTGCTATAGCCTTGATTTTAGGAAGCACCTTGGCGGGATTGGTAGGGGTAGTGATGGAACGCGTTGCTTTTCAACCTTTGCGGCGTCAAGGCTCCGATCCTTTGCTAACTGTTGTTTCCAGCTTGGGGGTAGCAGTGGTAATTGTGAATTTAATCCAGTATTTAATAGGCGCGGAAAGTTACACATACCCCGCAAATACTTACGGTAATTTGCCGCCTGCGATTAACTTTGGTAGTCCAGAAAACCCAATTCCGATTCGCAGTGTTCAGGTGGTAATTTTTACTGTGTCAGTTGTAATTGTGGCAATTCTTACCTATTTTATCAATCGAACTAAATATGGTAAGGCAATGCAAGCGATCGCAGAAGATCCAACTACAGCTAGTTTGTTAGGAATTAATAGCGATCGCTTTATTATCCTAACATTCTTCATCAGCAGTTTTTTAGCAGGATTAGCAGGAACTTTAGTTGCCTCTAGTGTTAGTATTGCAGGGCCATATTTCGGCATTGCTTTTGGTTTACGGGGTTTAGCGGTAATTGTCTTAGGTGGTTTAGGTAGTATTCCCGGTGCAGTGTTGGGAGGTTTGTTAATTGGATTAGTAGAGGCGTTTGTCCCTGCTGATTATTCTGGATATAAAGATGCAGTAGCGTTTGCAATTTTGTTTATCATGCTATTAGTTAGACCTCAAGGTTTGCTAGGACGGCGGTTTATTCAGAAAGTTTAAAGAGACGTAGCGCTATGAAAACATATACCAAACAAAAGTTACGTTTTGACCAATTTTTAGAACATTGTCCAGAGTCAGGTTTATATGAACTTGTGGATGAAGAAATTGTAGAAGTGCGTGCAACCAGAAATCATGATGATGTCGCTGACTTTACGGCTGACTCTTTCAAAGATGAAATTAAACGTCTAAATCTTAATTACGTAGTAAAAAACACAGCAGTCTTTAAAACTATAACTGCCAATGGCATAGAGCAAGGGCGCAAGCCTGATGTAAGTGTCATAGATAAAGATAAATGGCGCTCAAATTGTTCTGCTTATGCTGCACTTGAAGAACCTATCCAATTAGCTGTAGAAGTGACATCAACTAATTGGGAAGATGACTACATTGATAAATTAGATGAATATCAACGCTTAGGTATTACAGAATATTGGATTGTGGATTATTTAGCAATTGGGCTAAGAGAGTATTTGGGAAATCCAAAAGTTCCGGCTGTGTTTGTTTTTCTATTAGATGATGAGGGTAAATACCAATGCACACATTTTAGAGGTTCAGAACGAATTGGATCGATAACTTTTCCTGAACTGGCGCTGACAGCAGGGCAAATATTAACAGCTTAAGAGTTGATAAAAGCGATAGTTTGATTAAACTTAATCAAAATATATTAAATAAAATGGCTGATTTCTTCGCTACTTACGCTTCTTTGATTGTCTCTATGGTATTGGGGGCGCTATTAGGGTTATCGCTTTACTTACCGCTAATGACAGGACAATTGTCTTTAGCTAGCCCAGGATTTTATGCTTTAGGTGGGTATATTGCAGCAATTTTATCCACAAAAGTTTTGACATCTAGCAGTAGTTTATTTCCAATTCACTTGTTGTTATTGGAGATGTTAATTGCTGGTGTAATTTCTGGCTTATTGGGTATCTTAGTCGGAATTCCAGCATTGAGATTGCGAGGAATTTATTTAGCGATCGCAACTATTGCTTTTGTGGAAGTTCTGCGCGTCATCTCTCTCAATTTAGATATTACAGGCGGTGCTGTTGGGATTTTTGGTATTCCTCAACCTTTCCAAACACAACTTGAATATTTATGGATTGTTCTGCCTTTACTATTAATTAGTATGGTGCTACTTTATCGTTTAGAACGTATCCGCGTCGGCAGGGCTTTTATCGCGATCCGCGAAGATGAATTAGCTGCGGGTGCAATGGGAATCGATCCGACTTATTACAAAGTTTTGGCGTTTACATTAGGGGCTATGCTTGCAGGGGTTGTAGGTGCAATTAGCGCTCACTTCCTCAATACCTGGAATGCTCGTCAAGGTACTTTTGATGCCAGCATTATATATTTAACTTTTGTTTTAATTGGTGGTTCAAGAACTTTTTTAGGCCCAGTAATTGGAGGTATGGTATTTACAGCTTTACCAGAGATTCTGCGAAGCCTAGCTGATACTGGTGGTTTACCTAACTGGTTAGCACAGTTTTTGCGAGATGGTAGATTAATTATTTTTGGCTTACTAATAGTAATAGGTACAATCTTTTTTCCCCAAGGGCTAATTACTCCAGATATTTTTCAAAGAAAAAAACGAACCGCAAAGAAGGAATAATAGTTTCAGAGAGTGATTGTGTAAGTCTTATAATTCATAATAATATGCAAAAATGTCACATAGTATTCCAGCAGCTAACAGCAATATTGTCTTAGAAGCAAGAGCATTAACTCGCCGCTTTGGTGGTTTAGTGGCGGTAAATAATGTATCTTTTAGTGTAAATAAACATGAGATTTTTGGATTGATTGGCCCTAATGGTGCTGGCAAAACAACATTGTTTAATTTGATTACTGCCTTTATTCCACCTTCTAGCGGTAAATTAATTTATCAAGGTGCAGAAGTTTCTCAACTGCGTCCTCATCAAATTGCTGCTTTAGGTATCGCCCGTACCTTTCAAAATATCCGCTTATTTGGGGAATTATCGGCGTTAGAAAATGTGATAATCGCCCGACATTTACACACCAAAAGTAATATGATTACAGGTGTTTTAGGATTACCACCAGCGCCTCGTGAAGAATTAAAAACTAAGCAAAAAGCTTTAGATTTATTAGATTTGGTGGGATTGAGCGATCGCGCTGACGAAAAAGCCAAAAACTTTGCTTACGGCGATCAGCGACGGCTAGAAATTGCCCGCGCTTTGGCATTACAACCGCAAATTTTACTTCTCGACGAACCGGCGGCGGGAATGAATCCCAACGAGAAGCAGCAATTGAGTGAATTTATCCGTAGCTTGCGCGATCGCTTCAAGTTGACAATAGTTCTTATAGAACACCATGTACCATTAGTTATGGGTTTGTGCGATCGCATTGCTGTATTAGATTTTGGTCAATTAATTGCCTTGGGTGAACCATCTGTAGTCAGAAATGATCCGGCTGTAATTGAAGCTTATTTAGGAAATGAATGAATTTACGTAGACAAAATTACCACAAATTCGTCTAAAGAACTCACTGCGATCGCGCTATCCATTAAAGTTTCTAATTTTTCCACACTTTCACCCTCAAGCCTTGCTTCCACTTCATGAGGAATTTCACCAAAGCGTCGTCGCAATACTCGGATTAACTGCTGTCGCGCACCCTGTTGAACACCTTGCTGAATACCTCTTTGCTCAATTTCTTGATACCAAGGCGATTCTCGCAATACTGCCATATCCCACCTCATGATTTGTTGAACTAAAGGCGTGTCTAACACAAAGCTAGCAAAAAATGCCAGCAATGATTCTAATTGGTTCAACTGTACATCTGCTCGTAGCGCCTGTAATGCGCGTTGCACAACTGATACCTCTCCCCCTCCTCGCAGGATTGGCACAAAGGGTAACAACGATGGTAGCGGTTGCTGAAACACTATCTCAGCATCGATTTCCCACAAATTAATCACGCGATAATCTTGGATGGCACGTAATCCCAAAAATTCCTGCTCGTAACTACTGACAATCGTTAAGGTGGATGGGGGCGGTAAGATGTTAACCAGTACTGGGTAAGTTGGCAATCGGTAGCGTTCTTGTGCCAAGGCAGCATAGGCTCTCATCCGTAAAGGCATCTGTGCCGTGTAACGCAGTTGTAGTTCGTTGAGTACGAGAAAATCGCCGTGAGTAGCACTGTATGCCTTCACCAACACATCCGTTTCGCGGCTAATCCACTGAAATTCAGAGCCGAGAATTTCTTTCGCCACGACTTCAGGACGCTGTGTTACCCACTGTACCCATGCATCGGGAGCTAAATTAATTAGTCGTTTGCTACCAATATCTGCTGCTTTTGCCACAGGATGCTTGATATCTTTGTCAGTAATTAATAGTACATCATAAAGATTGCAGTATTCTGGCGTTGGTTTTTAAGTTGAAGCAATGTCTACGCACTGTTTTAAGAAATGTATGATTGATGTATCTTAGATTTTGAATCAACATTTCTGGATGTAAACCGCCAATGAATGCCGATAGTAAGCCAAACTATACAATTTTAGAAGTTCAAGAACTTGATGTTAATTATGGCGGTATTCAAGCTTTAAAAAAGATTAATTTAATTATTCAAAAAGGCGAGGTAGTTACTCTAATTGGTGCTAATGGTGCTGGAAAAACGACTACACTCCGTGCCATATCTAAAGTAGTTAATCCTAAGAGTGGCGTAATTATCTATAATGGACATAATATTACCCGCCGCCAAACTCACGAAGTTGTACAACTTGGTATCGCCCATTGTCCAGAAGGACGCAGAGTATTAGCGCGGCAAACAGTATTTGATAATTTACTTTTGGGTGCTTATATTCGCTCCAATCAAGCCGAGATCAAAGCAGATATTCAGCGCCAATTTGAGCTATTTCCGCGTTTATCACAAAGACGCAATCAACTAGCAGGAACTCTCAGCGGTGGCGAACAACAAATGTTAGCGATCGCTCGTGCTGTAATGAGTAAACCACAACTCTTACTTTTAGATGAGCCTAGCTTAGGTTTAGCACCTGCGATCGTCCGGGAAATCTTCTCAATTATTGAAAATCTCCGGGCTACAGGCGTGACTATTTTGTTAGTTGAACAAAACGCAAATCTGGCGCTGCAAATTGCCGATCGCGGTTATGTTTTAGAGGCTGGTTCTATAACTTTAACAGGTGCAGCATCAGAATTAATTAGTGATGAACGAGTTAAAAAAGCTTATTTAGGGTAAATACTATATTGATGTTTACATTATTTAAGGGTTCAACATTTGAAGATTTCCTTAATAAAGTGCGTTTGCGTCCTGGTCTGTATCTAGGTAAGAAATCTTTAACTGCGCTACAGGCTTTGCTACTTGGTTATAATATAGCAGTTGTTGAACACAATATCCCTGAAGTAGAGCAACTAAATTGCGATCTAGAAGAAAAGTTTGATAAATGGTTACGCAAAAATTATCACATGGGTAACGCTATAGGTTGGTATTTATTCATCATCAATTCAACTCAATCTGAGGTAGAAGCATTTCATAAGTTCTTTGAACTTTGGGATGAGTTTCGCAAATAAATTATTTAACAGGTACAGCAACAGAACTGATTAGTGATAAGCGAGTGAAAAAAGCTTATTTAGGGTGATGATTATAGTAGAGTAATAATCCAATGAATTTCTTATGGACTGGATTAATGTCGATGAAATAAAACGTGACTTATTAGGCTACCTTCAGCGCGTTGAAGCTGGGGAAACTCTTATAATTATACGTGGTGGAAAGCCAATTGCTGAAATTAAACCGACGGTAAAATCACCTGAACTCTCTAGACCATTCGGACTCTGTGCAGGAGAGTTTATTGTACCCGATGATTTTGATGAACCACTGCCAGACAATATTATAAGTGAGTTTGAGGGTAAATGAAACTCCTACTAGATACCCATATTTTTCTCTAGTTTATTAGTAGCGATCGCCGTTTGTCTAATACGTTTATAGAGATTATTCGTAATACTGATAATGATGTATATCTAAGTATAATTTCTATTTGGGAAGCAACCGTTAAGTATCAATTAGGCAAATTACCTTTACCTCAATCACCTGAGATTTATCTGCCGATACAGCGTGAGCGGCATTTGATTAATAGTCTTCCTTTAACAGAGGATAGTGTTGTACAACTTAGCAAGCTTCCTAATATCCATCGCGATCCGTTTGACCGAATGCTAATTTGTCAAGCTTTGCAGCATGACCTTACTATTGTGACTGTCGATGATGCAATTCGTGCTTACCCAGTTAAAATTTTAAACGATACATGATTGTTGTATGTAAAAAATTAGGAAGTACAAGCAGATGGTAAAATCACCAACTAAACCCCTAAGTTTAGAAGAGTTTTTGAAACTACCAGAAACAAAGCCTAGCTCAGAATACATTAACGGTCAAATTATTCAAAAGCCTATGCCACAAGGAAAACATAGTAAATTACAGGGGAAGTTAGTCACAGGGATCAATGAAGTAGTTGAAAGTCGAAAGATTGCCCTAGCTTTTCCAGAATTGCGATGTACTTTTGGCGGACGTTCAATTGTCCCTGATGTAGCTGTATTTGCTTGGGAACGGATTCCCTTAGATGAACGGGGAGAGGTGGCTAATGTTTTTCACACGCATCCAGACTGGACAATTGAGATTCTTTCACCCGATCAAAGCCAGACTAAAGTAACCGGAAATATACTACATTGTTTAAAACATGGTAGTCGTTTAGGTTGGTTAATTGATCCAGGCGATCGCTCTGTTTTAGTCTATCCACCAAAGCAGCAACCAGAACTTTTACAAGAAGAACATGAAATATTACCAGTTCCCGATTTAGTTAGCGGTTTTCAATTAACTGTAGGGCAACTATTTGGATGGTTGAAGTTATAAGCAATTATATAAATTAATATCTAGCTTTGGGAATACTAAAGGTAGGTAATTTACTCAAGTTAAAGCGAGATAATGGATTTCGTGAATTTAATAAAAACGGGTAATAGTTGGAAATTTGCGACTGAAGCTGATTTAGAAGATTTTGTCTGGGCTAATTTAAATGAACTTTTCGGATTAATACCACTAAAGCGACAATATTATGTTAATGGTCAAATTTGCGATATCTTAGCGTTGGGTGAGAAGAAACAGTTAGTAGTACTGGAATTGAAAAATGGTGAAGACAGATATATTGTTCAGCAACTAACTCGGTATTATGAAGCTTTACTTGAGAATAAACCCTTCCAGGAAGAGGTTGATTATGGACAACCTATTGGTTTAACAGCTATTACAGCCAGATTTCATAGAGATAATTTTATAGATAAAAAGTATAATTGTCTATCTATTCAATTTTTACGCTTTGAAGTTTTGACAGATGATGAAAGATTTTATCTACATTTAATAGATATTAATAATCAAAAAATTTTAGAGTTAGAAATTTTTTATCAAGAAAATAATATTTCCATTGAGGATCTTCCTCAGCAACCAAAAGCACTTAATAAAATTTTAAGTTTCTGTAATCCTCAGCAACAAGAAAAGTTAATCCATATCCGGCATAAAATTCTTATGTTTGATAGACGTATGCAAGAATTTTCTATGCCTGGAAGCATTAAATATGGAAAACCGACAAGTTGTTTTTGTGCTGAAATTTGTTCCGATAGTAAGGGACAGCCAGTATTATTTTTATGGTTGCCTTTAAACTATTCTGATGGTAAAAAGATTGGCAGAATGAAAATTTGGACAGATTGGGAAAATTATACTTTAATTGAAGGCCATGTACCAAAAGGAATCCGCACAAAATCAATTAGCAAAACTGAAAAACAACGTCAAAAAGAAGTTGAAATGAAAATCTTATGGAGTCATTCAGGAGGTATAAGGTACAAAATCGGTAGCAAGGAAGTGAGTGAAACGGAATACATCAACGAAGATAAAAGACGACATCAAGAGTATCAAAATGCTATTAAATCTCGAAAAACTTTGAATGAGCTAGTCGATATTGCTTTAGAGATTTGGCTAAAAAGGCTTTAAGAAAAGCTACATTGACAACACTTATAACTTTTCCTAATCACTAGTATTATTAAATATTATTACGATTTTTGTCCTATATTAATATTTGCAGGCCTCCTTGCAGATATCTATATATTTGTTTAGCGGCGAATTCTATTCACCGGAATGATTAAACTTATGAGTCAAATAGTCTGGATAGCAAGACACGCTAACCGCCTCGATTTTGTAAACCCCGATTGGTTTCTCACCGCCGAACGACGCTACGATCCACCCTTGTCTGATGATGGTATGCTTCAGGCACAGCAGTTAGCTAGACGATTGAAAAAAGAAAAGATTGGACATATTTTCGCTTCTCCTTTTCTGCGAACCGTACAAACAGCAAATGCAGTTGCAGAAATGCTCAACTTGCCGATTAAACTCGAAACAGGTTTGAGTGAATGGCTAAACCCAGTTTGGATGACGGAAGAACCCGAAAGACTCTCAACTCCAGCTTTAGCGAAGTTATTCCCCAGAATTGACACCAGCTATACCTCGCGTATCGCCGCCAAATTTCCTGAAACCCACGAAAAAGTGCGAGAACGTTCTGGGCAAACTGCTAGATGTTTAGCTACTGAGTTCTTCCCAGAGGATATACTGCTAGTGGCGCATGGTGCATCTGTGTTAGGCGGAGCAATGGGGCTAGTAGGGGACATTGCCAAAACAGAAGTTAAGGCTTCTTTGTGTTCTTTGGTAAAAGTGGTACGCCAGGAACCAGAATGGTTATTGGAACTAACGGGAGATACTTCCCATTTAACCCACATAGAAGAAGTTATTCGATTTGCTTAAACCTCTGATAGAGATTTGCGTTCATGCCTTCTGCTACGTTGGGTATATCCTACAAAAAAAGTAATTAATTCACGAATAAATTCTATGACTTTGTTACTAGCAGGAGACATCGGCGGGACGAAAACTATTCTGCGATTGGTTGAAACATCAGATTCACCAGCTTTACATACTATTTATCAGGAAAGTTACCACAGTGCTGATTTTTCTGATTTAGTACCTATAGTGCAGCAGTTTTTGGCCAAAGCTAATACACCCATACCAGAAAAGGCTTGTTTTGCGATCGCAGGCCCCATTGTCAAAAATACTGCCAAACTGACCAATTTAGTCTGGTTCCTAGATACCGAACGTCTACAAGAAGAATTGGGTATCCCGCACATTTCTTTGATTAACGACTTCGCCGCCGTTGGCTACGGCATTTTAGGTTTAGAAAAACAAGACTTGCTGACGTTGCAAGTTGGCAAATCTCAACCCGAAGCCCCGATTGCAATTATTGGTGCTGGTACTGGTTTAGGCCAAGGATTTTTAATTAGACAGGGAAACGACTATCAAGTTTTTTCTTCAGAAGGTGGACACGCTGACTTTGCCCCTCGCAACGAAATCGAGTTTCAACTGTTGAAATACCTGTTGGGTAAACATGATATCCAGCGCATTTCTGTAGAACGCGTAGTTTCTGGAATGGGTATTGTAGCAATTTACCAATTTCTGCGCGATCGCAAATTTGCTGCCGAATCACCAGATATCGCCCAAGTTGTGAGAACTTGGGAACAAGAAGCTGGACAAGAAGAGAAAAGTGTCGATCCCGGTGCTGTCATTGGTACGGCTGCACTAGAAAAACGCGATCGCCTCTCGGAACAAACTTTGCAATTATTTATAGAAGCTTACGGTGCAGAAGCCGGCAATCTTGCCCTGAAACTTCTACCTTACGGTGGCTTATACATTGCTGGTGGAATTGCGCCTAAAATCCTGCCTTTAATCCAAAACAGCGGTTTCTTATTAAATTTCACCCAAAAAGGTAGAATGCGCCGCCTCCTCGAAGAGATCCCCGTGTATATTATCCTCAACTCACAAGTCGGCCTAATTGGTGCTGCTTTATGTGCTGCTAGGTTATAACAGCTGGCATCATCAGTGAGATCGGCATCTCAAAGGGCAAAAAATATGACAGTTAAAAGTCTGTTGCCACTAATAGCCGCCACCTTTATCTGTGGTGGCTCTGTTCTTGTGGAAGCGCGTCAACCCAAATCTCCGGTAGCTGTTGTCAAACCAAAGGTTTCTCAACCCGTGCAGCCACAATGGAAGTTATTCACCGCTCCAGATGGACGTTTTACAATTTTGATGCCGGGAAGCCCCAGCAGAAACACCGAATACCAAAAAACTTATATGGGGGAAATTAACCTAGAAATATTTATCGCTCAACCACCAAAACAGCAAGTAGCATACATAGTTGCTTACAATGATTTCCCTTATAGTTACGGTCAAATGGCGGATCCTCAAGCTGTACTTAATAATGCACGGGATATGGCTTTAAAGACTACGAAAAGTAATTTAATTAGTCAACGAAACATTCGTAGTTACAATAATCATCCCGGCAAAGAAATTGAGTACATCAATTCTGGAGGGAAAATTACTATAAGTAGAATGTATCTTGCCGAAGGAAGACTATATCAAGTAATGGCAATAACTACAAAAAAACAGCAGAAGACACTAGCTAAAACCATTACTGGGTATTTAAATTCTTTCAATGTAGTTTTGAAAAAGTGAGATAAATAAAACTTCTACTATATTAGCCTTGTAATCAATTGCAGGGCTAAGATAGCGTTTTATAGTCATATAACATCAGATTAACTCCCTCGCGTGCGGGGCTACGGTGTACACACATCTTTCTAGAAAACCAAAATCGTCGTAGATCCC